>QMUN01000074.1 GCA_003660605.1 Thermococci archaeon | reverse complement strand
GAAAGATAGAGGATTTTTCCATCTTTAAATGTAGATGTTACTATAGGGCTTAATGCCTTGAACATGGTACTATCAGTAAATTCGATAGACCTCAATGTTTCTATAGATTTTATTTTTAATAGAGCGCTTCTCAGAGTGAGCGTGTTTTTGTCTATATCATTTAATAATCCTTTAACTAAATTTGATATGAACTCTGAGCGGGGGGAAGAGAGATAGAAAGAAACATCATTTTCGCTGGTAAATATGCCTTCCTTGGATACTCTGTATTTTGGGATATACAGATCTGAAAAGACAAACAATTTTATGTCTCTGTCAAAATGAAGCATTTCAGAATAATCTTTGTTATAGAATCTTATACATCTGTAAATCCACGAAGATATAGCATATTTTCTGTTAAATGGTATGGGATTATTGCCATCATAGTGAAACACCAGCTTTATCCTCATACAGTTAATACTTTGTTAGAATTAATAAGTATTTTTATCTTGGGGATAACTACCTATCTTTTCAGCGAGAATCTCTTTCTTGAACCACTTTTTCAAACATCTCCACAACTTTTTCCCAGGAATAATATTTTTCTACCAATTTTCTTCCATTTTTCCCCATTTTCGAGATAAGTTCTTTGTTCTCTGACAGATAAAGAATCTTTTCTACAAAATCATCATCATTTTTTACCAGAAATCCATTTTTACTGGAGACTAACTCAGAGACACTTCCTACGTTCCTTGCTATAACGGGGCATCCAGAAGAAAAGGCTTCTAAAATTACTGTAGGTATCCCCTCTATCAATGAAGGCAAAATAAGAATGTCTATTTTCTCAAAGATTTTCGGGATCTCCGAGAAGGAAACGTTCCCATAAAACTTTGCATCGCAGTTTTTTTCAAGATACGATCTCAGTGGACCGTCTCCTATTATATGGAAATTTATATCCTCAATTTTTTTGACTTTTTTAATGATATAAGGCAAACTTTTTACCCCTTTCCATTCTTCAAGTCTCCCTATGTATCCTATGTTTATCTTCTCAGGTTTTTTTTCAATAAAAGGAAAATCTTTAATTTCGACACCGTTAGGTACCCAGAAAGCATTTTTCATACCTACAATATCGTTTTTAGAGATGGATAATATCTTATCTGACATTCTAAGCATAAAACTTTTCACTATGGGGTCGTAGAGATATCGCTTGAAGATCGGCTTGAATCCTTTAAGATTCGGTATATCCATACCTCCATGAAGGTGTAAGTATAGCGGAAATTTTTTAAAAACGCGTAACAATCCCGTTTGATTTGATATCAAAAAAAGATAAGAATGTAGATGAACAAAATCATAATTTTTTACCTCTTTTGACAATTCAGGGAGTATCCACGATAGAGAAGAGATATTCCATCCCAATCCAAAGGATTTTACCCTTACAACATCTATATTTTCTATAGTTTCAAACTTTTCAAGATTTTTTGGATACAGAGTTGTAATTACCTTGACTTCGTGCTTTTTTGCAAGCCTTCTTGACAGTTCATAACAGTACCTTGAGGATCCACTTATTTTTGGATAAAAGAAGTTCGATACCTCCAGAATCTTCATGGCATCACATTTTCTTTTCCATTTTCTCCAGAGTGTTCCTCATTTTCCTGAACTCTGCCCACACTAAAAATCCTACTACTATTATCGGTATCTGTGACAGAATGACTGATTCCCATGTTTGCATAAAAAAGATATATGAGGAGTATTTATAAGGTTTTTCTATCCAAACCTCTTCTCAAAATATTTTTTCATGATCTCTTTTTTATTTTTTTTACCTTCTAAACCTTTCCAAACATCACATGCTAAATCTCCTTCGGGGCATTCACCTTTAGTAATACATGGTGGTCCCGCATTCTCAAATATTAGAGGCGCTTTTTCTTTGCACATTTTCAACATCTTCCATGCCATTTCCTGGATCTCCCACTGAGCTCTGTTGCAGCATCTAAGTTTAAAAAAATGCAGCAATTCGCGGGAATTCATCGTTACAATGATATTCGTTTTTGCAGAGTTTGGAAGTATAAATCTGGCATCTTCCTTTGTAGTTGTTTTCAGGAGTTCCTCGTAAACTTTTTTGATGCTTTCAAGAGTTTCTAGATACTTCTCATTTTTTTCGAGATTTTTTGGTACAACAAATCCATCTTTTAACTCCACGTACCTCTGGCTCTGCTGTGTATAAGATGCTATTCTGTGTCTGATTAACTGATGAGTGCACGCTCTCGAGACTCCTTCAATACTGAAAGTAAAAGAAGCATGCTCTATGACAGAGATATGCCCGTATCCTATCACCTTTTCTAAAATATCTTCTATTTCTTTTTTAGTAAGTTTCTCATATGTTTCGCTTGCTCCTTTGTACCAGTAACTTGTTAATGCTGCTGCAGCACACGTTTTCTCAGGATTTTCTGTGTTTGAGATCAAAAAAACTTTCACTTTTTCACCTTTATTTCTATGATTCCCTTTTCGCTCTCTCTCAACGAATGTACAATCGATGTCACAACATTTTTCACCAGATCGCTTACGAATCTGTTCAAATTTATTTTTCTTCCATTTATTCTTATCTCCGTCTCGTTTAACTGCTGGCATTCTTCTATCGAAGCCTCACCTTTGATTATCATAGAAGCCATTTTCTCGCACGTGTATCCACATCTACCGCAGTTAAGGTTCGGAAGTTTAAAGCCATATCTCTCTATTTTTTCGATTATATGATCAAGACTATCTTTATCGGATGCAATTGCCAGATCGTCTTCATAATCTCCGCAGGTTATTTTCGGGAAACTCCTGTTATTTTTAAAACCTTCTATAAGAAGAATATCTACATTCAGATACGAGATTATCTCTTCAAGAGATTTTTTTTCAGGAAAGATGATCCCTGATTTTTTTGCAGAGACATACCCTGTGACATATTTCTCAGAAAATTTTTTTGTATCGCTCTCTTTCTCATCAAATTTTTCTGCATGTTTTATTATTCCCACCCTGTATTTTTTACCGAGTTTTTCTGCAATTTTTAGGGTCAATGAAGTTTTTCCAGATTTTTTATATCCTACTATACCAACAGCTTTCATAATCTTTTTATACACAGTATATTTATTAGTCTTATGATTCTAGCCTTTGAGATTATAGGAAAGATTGCGATTATAATATTGATTTTGCTGATACTTCTAATAATCTTCGGGGTCCTGTTATTTCTTATATCTTTCAAAACAGGCAAATATCCTCTTTCAGGTGTATTTTCAGGATTGATAGATGCTTTTTACTCTCCAATAAGATTCATAGTGGAAAGAATAGGTTTAAATCCAAGATATTTTAATTCTATCGTTGTGGATGTGAAAAATTCTATAAACGTGGACAATTTCAAAAAAGTACCACCAAAAGATAGGGTTATAGTTTTACCTCAGTGCTTGAGATCAATAAAATGTCCCGGGAAGTTATCTTCGGTGAAGGGAATAGAATGTATCAGATGCGGACTGTGCTATATACAGGAGTTTAAAGAAAAGACAGAACCTCTTGGCTATAAGGTATTCATAGTCCCTGGTGGAACTTTTGTAAAAAGGATCTTGAAAGGCATCAAGCCAAAAGCTGTATTGGGGGTTGCCTGTTTTTACGATCTTTTTGAAGGTATAAGGATATGTGAAAAGGCTAAAATACCGGTCCAGGGTGTACTGCTGAAAACGACAGGATGTGTGGAAACAATAGTGGACTGGGATGAGGTATGGGAAAAAGTACTTCTGGGAGTGGATGCAAATGAAGTTAAAAGTAGTTAAAGAAAAATTTGAGTTTTTAAATCCGATGAAAGGCATGGAAAAAGATACTCAGATAATAGAGTACAGAAAAGACCCTTTAACAGGTTTAACATGCATTTATAACCCAGCTACAGCTGAAAAAGTCAGAATATTTTTTGGTTCTACAGACAGAAAAGCATTGAAAGAGTTTGCAGAGAAAACAAAAGAATCATGCTTTTTCTGTCCCGAAAAACTTAAAACTTCGGCAGCAAGGTTTTTGGAGTTTGAAAACTTAAAAAAAGGAGAGGCTGTTTTATTTCCAAACCTCTATGCAGCATTCCATGACTCCGCAGTAATTGTGCTTACAAAAAAACATTTTCTGGACTTAAATGAGTTTACTCCAGAGATCTTTGAGAATGGAATCTCACTGGGATTGAGATATCTAAGAAAGAGGTATGAGCAGAAAAAGATAAAGTATGGAGTATTGGGCGGGAATTATCTCCCTCCCGCTGGAGCCTCCATAGTTCATCCGCATATGCATGTTCTCTCGTCAAAAATACCTTTCAGAGTTTTGAAAATAATGATCAAAAATAGTGAGAAATATTACAGGAAAAAAGGAGTAAATATAGTTGACGACATCTTGAAAGCAAAAGAGAGGTATATTGGAAAATTTGGGAGTATAGAAGCTTACGTTCCCTTTGCGCCGTTGGGCAATAACGAGATAGACGGAGTTATAAGAAAACACAGCATTCTGGATTTAAACAAAAAAGAGATAAAAGATATCTCCTCTTTGCTTGCAGAGGTGCTGAAGTTTTATTATAATGAAGGGATTTCATCGTACAATTTCATGATATATTCAGGGGCTTTAAATGGAAAAGATACTTTATACTGCGGAATAAAAATAATTTCAAGACAGAATTTTAAACAATTCTATACAAACGATGTCTGGTACCTTCTGAAAATCCTTCAGGAAAGCTTGATCTTCGAGAGTCCCGAAAAAACTGCAGAGAAGTTTAGAGGGGTGATAAAACGAAAAAGATAGTTCTTCTTTTTCTTATAATCCTTCTGGCAGTAGCTTTTACAGCGAAACTCGTTCCAATCTTTCAGGAACAGGAAGAAACAGTGTTTGAGGAAAAACCTGTTTTTGGATATATTATCCTTATCTCCCTTGTCATATTTCTAACCTTTGCAATTTATTTTTTTTATGTTTTCTTTCAGGAGCCTATAAAACATCCAAAGCATTCTTTCAGGGTCTCGACCACACACATGATAGTTTTTATAATTATACTTTTACTTTCTTATTTCATGGGATCCAGAGGAACGGTACCAGAAGAACAGGTTATAAAGAATGAGAGCTCGGAAAAATATGAATATAAAACTATGATCCCGGGAGATATAGAGGATATAGAAGAGGGAGCTAAAACAAAAACAATCCCAATGGAGATTTTTTTGATCTTAAGTATAATTCTCTTCTGTCTTTTCCTTTTTAAAATTCCTTATAGAAATGAAGCACGGAAAGATAAAACTGTCTTAAAAGAAAAAATATCGCATGAAGGGCAAAAAAATGAAGCGGTAGTTGAGTACTACAAAAAAGCAGTCTTACTTCTTAACAAAAAAGG
>QMUN01000073.1 GCA_003660605.1 Thermococci archaeon | reverse complement strand
CGCAGATAATGTTTATATCATTTTAACTGCACGGGGATTAAATACTTCTTTGAAAATTTTCTCTAGGGCAGCAGAAGAAAGAGCAGTAAAAAAGATGTGATAGGAATTACCCACTTCTAACCTATTAGAAATGTGATCAATCGAAAGATTTATAAAGACTATATACGTATTAGGACACAGATAGAATCTAAATTCCTTTTATCCCTATTCTAAGAAGAGTATAGTTAAAAAGGAATTGAATCCTGCCTTATTATGCCGGCCCGCGGCATCAACCCTTTCGCACACAGATTGATGTAGGTTTTTTGACCTACATCCACGTGATAACGAGAATGTTGTATCAAAAGAAAACACTTTCCATCCCAATACCATATTATTTCTTTTTTTTATCGGTGAAAACATCCACATTTGCAATTCTTCTTTCTGATTCTCGGACTATATTTTCTAACGCTTCGGCTCCTTCTTCTATTATATCTTTCTCCACATATACCGATTCAGAAGGAAGTCCAGATTCCATGAGGATGCCACCTTCGCAATCGCTACTGTACACATGGATAACTCCATTGAACTCATCTTTCTGAAGTTTTTTCATCAGTTTCCTTATGTCTATGAACTCAGTGGTGAGATTTTTATACATAGGCTCATTTTCAATAGAAAACAAGATCATCTTAACAAAGTTTTCTTTCATCTCATAAACACTGAATACTGCACCTACCCTTACAAGATCGAATACAACACTATTCTTATCCGTGATATGCACATCATGGTCAATTCTCAGTACTTTTACAACTTTGCCAGAGTTATAGAGAAGAACATCTTTACTATTTTTAAGCTTGACTTCAATAAAACCAGTGAGTTTCTTTTCTTTCATTTCGAGTATCAATTCCTCTATTCTGACATAGTTCGATTTTAGATTCTGAACTAAAGGTTTATTCTTCAGAAGAAGCATTATCACCACTCTCTCTTAAGAGATATAAGAGATCCTCTTTTTCTAAAATTTTCATCATGTATCTTTTGTCCACATTTGGGATGCCAAGATCTTTTATTATTTCTTCTCTATTTTTACCCTCCTCTCTCTCGCTTACGAGTTCATACCATTTGATTCTCAATTGAAGCTCTCCATTTTCCAGTTCTTCTACCTTGTAATCAAATGTTTCGTCGATGGATTTCAGGTTCTTTTTTCCTAACTTATTATCATAAACGACAAAAATTAATCTACCATCCGAAAATAGCATTTCTCCTCTCTTAAGCTTGAGACTACCTGTAAAACGATCTTTTAGGAGAGAATCAACAACATCTTTTAAATTTCCTCTTCTGTATTTTACTTTCATGTTTTTCATTTTCACATTTTATTACAATGTATCTATTTAAATTTTTCGTACCTTCCTATATATACTATATAAAAAATTTTTAATCAATTCTTAATTTTCGAATTTTATAAATATTCCATCTATCTAATGTTCCATATAACAAATCGTGTCCTTCTGTTGGATTATACCGAAAGCTTTAAATACTCTTAGATTAGAAATCTCACAGAATAAAAAAAATAAGAGGTGAAATAAATGGCTATAATAGCAAAGGCTTCGGTAGATAAGCTTATTAGAAAAGCAGGTGCGGAAAGAGTTAGTGAAGACGCATCAAAGGAATTAGCGAAAATACTGGAGCAGGAGGGTATTGACCTCGCAAGAGAGGCTGTATCCCTCGCTGAACATGCAGGAAGAAAAACTGTGAAAAAAGAAGACGTTGTTCTGGCAGTAAAGAGATAAGATTCTCTTTTTTTCTTTTTTATTTTTTGAACAGAAGATATTTATTATCAACCCTATACTATTTTAATAATGAGCATTGAGAAGATCCTGACCGAAGGTGAAAAGCATAATATAGAGTTCAAATCCTATCTTAGTAGTGAACATCTTTCTAAGGAGAGGAAGCAGAGACTGGCCTCGCAGATGAAGTTTAGATTAGAGAGGGGAAACGGTACTGCATATTATATTATAGGTGTTTATGATGATGGAAATATTTGCGGTTTGACAGAAAAGAAGTTTTTGGAAACTTTAAACGTTATAAAAGAGATTTCAAAGGAAGTAGGGGCAGAAATAAAAAGAGTGGAGAGATTTGATAAAAATGGCGTTTTTGCAAGGATTACAATAGAGAATAATCATAATATGCAGAATAAAAGTCATTTAGTGATCGGAACAATAGGACATGTAGATCATGGAAAATCTACGCTTATTGGTAGCCTGATAACAGACCGGGAAGATGACGGATCAGGAAAAACTAGAATATTTCTGGATTTTCTGCCGCATGAAATAGAGAGAGGATTGACTGCCGAGATAGCTTATGCTGTTTACGGTTTTGACGAAAAAGGAAATCCAATGAAGCTCAGAAATCCGTTAAATAAGAAAGAAGTTGCTGAAGTTGTAGACAAGGCGAAAAGGTTAATTTCTTTTGTTGACTGTCCTGGGCATGCACCATGGCTCAGAACGACGATAAGGGGAATTTTAGGTCAGAAAGTTGATTATGCACTTCTTGTAATAGATGCTTCTGAAGGTGCGACCTCGATAACAAAGGAGCACATGGGGATAGCAATAGCTATGGATATGCCCATGATAATAGCTCTCACAAAGATGGACAAGGTAAACAACGAGGAATCAAAGAATGTAGAGGAAAATATAAGTATTTTGTTAAAAAAGTTAGGTAGAGTGCCGTACAAAATAAAAAATCCCAATATAAACATAGAGAATGAAAAAATTGTTCCCATAGTAAAATGTTCAGCTGTTACAAAAGAGGGATTTGATCTTTTAGATAAGCTCCTTTTTAGTCTTCCAGACAGATCCAAGAAGCCTGAAACATTGGAAAAACCGTTTTTGATGTACATAGACAAAGTTTATTCTATAAAAGGTGTGGGAACTGTAGTCACAGGAAGAGTGATGCAGGGAGTTGTAGAAAACAATAGGGATCTTTATTTAGGGCCTTTTGAAGATGGATACAGGAGAATAAAGGGACAGACAATAATGGAGCATTATCATTATCTAAATAAAGCCGAGGTTGGGGATGTTATAGGTATAGCATTGAAGAATGTAAAAAAGGAAGAGATAAGGAGGGGCATGGTACTTGCAGAGAAAGAGGGTAGAAGAATTAGAGAGTTTATAGGAGATGTTTTCATACTCTCCCATCCAACGACAATAAAGGAAGGTTATGAGCCGGTACTGCACCTGGAAACTATCTCTGAGAGTGTACGATTCGAAAAGATATATGGAAAAGAGTATCTCAGTGTGGGGGATCGTGCCAAAGTGAGGATGAGATTTAAATACAATTCATACCATATAGAAGAAGGAGAAAAATTTATTTTTAGAGAAGGAAGATCAAAAGGAATAGGAGGAGTTGAAAAAGTTCTGCAGGTGAAAAAATGGATAGAATAGTAGTGGATAAGGAGTTAAATTTATTATCCTCAGAGGATTACGTATTTGTAGGTAGAAAATCTAGTGTTTTTAGGAAATACGGAGAGAAAGCAGGGATGTATGTTGGAAAAGTTGCAGAGATCCCTGAAAACAGTGATTATTTCGGAAAAAAAGTACTTGTGGATTCTATATCACCTCACGCTATATTTATCTGTGGAATGAGAGGATCAGGCAAATCCTATACTCTGGGAGTAATAGCGGAAGAGATAGCATTGAAAAATGATGCTGTTGGCGTAATAGTTATAGATCCGATGGGGATCTTCTGGTCAATGAAGCAAAAAAACAAAGTAGAATCTGAAAAATTTACTCTCGAAGAGTGGGGACTTACTCCGCAGGGTATAAAATCTGTGAAGGTTTTTATTCCAAAGGGACAGACAAAGGAGGCTCCCGAAGAAACATGGGATAAAATTTTCACGATAAGGCCATCTGAACTGACAGTCGAGGACTGGTGTCTCACTTTTGATGTTGATCGTTTCGATGTCATGGGAATACTCCTGGACAGAACTATAGAATGTCTCAAAAATGGTTATGTGACAAAAAAAGGTAAGTTTATAGAAGGAAAAGCAAAGGATTACAGTGTAGAAGACATGATTCATGTAATAGAAAATGAAAAATCCATTCTTTCTCATGAAAAAGGATTTAAGAGTGCTACAAGAAGAGCTCTGATAGCGAGATTAAAAGGTGCAAAGAACTGGGGGATATTTGATGAGAAAGGGACAGAGCTGAAAGATCTATCGAAAAGAAGCCAGATCTCAGTTATAGACATATCATTTTTGGAGGATAACGTCAGGGCTCTTGTAGTTGGGACACTTGCAAGAAATATTTTAAATACGAGAAAGATAGTTTCTAGGCAGGAAGCCTCAGGTGTGTTATCAAGCATGATAGGGGGCATCCCAGTTACGTGGCTTCTGATCGATGAGGCACATATATTAGTTCCTGGAGGAGGAAGAAAAACGGCAGCATCTGATGCTCTGTTGGAGTATGTGAGGCAGGGGAGGCAGCCAGGCTGTTCAATAGTTCTCGCCACACAGCAGCCTTCTGCAGTGGATTCCAGAATTCTTTCTCAGACAGATATTCTCTTCTGTCATAAATTAGTATATGGTGATGATATAAACGCAGTTGTGAGAAGAATGCCATCAGAAATGCCAAGAATGTTTAAAAATAGAGAATTTATCCAGAATTTGCCAATAGGAATGGCTATTATAGGTGATAAGCAGGAAGAAACGTCAAGATCATTCTTAGTAGCTATAAGACCAAGAATTTCGCAGCATGAAGGTAGAGAGAGACAGCCTATCTTTGAGATAGATCCAGATGTCATGAAAGAAAATGTAAAAAACATAATCTGTGAGAAATATAAAAAGGAGAACAAAGATGCTCTTGAAAAGATAGTGGAGATGGTGAATGAAGATTATAATTTAAATTTTCGTCTTGAAGATATTTTACAGGAACTCAGGGAAGAGAAGAGAATAGAAGATAAAGAGGAAATAATGGAAGGCATAGAAACAAAGAAGCATGCAATAGAAGAATTTACAGAGATCGTAGAAATTCCTAAGGAAAAGGAGATAAAACCCAAAGTAGAACCAAAATTAAAGGAACTCAATTTCAGGAAAGCTTTGGTGATCTATGGGGATGTAGATAGAGAAAAGATCTATGAGATAGCTAACAAAAACAGGAAAAAAAGACTTTTTAAAGAGGGAGAAAAATTGGATACTTGTCATAAATTATATTATCCGATATTTAGAGTTCTTTTTGATTATTTTCCAGAAAAAGGAGATTATGTCAATTTATCATGTCTTATAGATGGACTTACTGGTGAGATTCTAAGAAAAAACAAAAAAATAGGGAGAACAAGGGGCTTAAGAGATTTAATACCATTAAAAGAAGATGAAATGAACTTCATGATATATTTG
>QMUN01000072.1 GCA_003660605.1 Thermococci archaeon | reverse complement strand
GCTAGGGCCACCGACAAATATCCCTATATCATTTCTCGTTACCGTGTTTTTCTGGAGTGTTACATTCTTGCAGTTTCTGATATCAATTCCGTTTTCATTGTTATCAAGAATCGTGTTGTTTTTCACAATGATACCAGAGCAGTCCTCAAGCTTTATTCCATGCTTCCACCCATTACTCCATTCAGATGGATTCGGAAACTTTTCTATCGTGTATCCGCTCTCACTTATGTAGTTGTTTTCTATAAGGATATTAGCATTCCAGGAGTTGTATTCTATATTTATTCCTGCCCATGCCGTTTTTGTGATTATATTACTATATATTCTACTCTCGTCTTTTGCGTTAGCCCAGTCTTCAAAGTTTATGGCGTCCTCAACATTCATAAAGAATATATTATCGTGTATATTTACTGCACCATATTTCGGTATGAAATGAACAAGGATACCGTGGGGAAAGTTATATTTGAAAAGGTTGCCAGAAACTTCACCAGAGCTCTTATACATTGCAATGGCATTGTGCTGGTAGTTGTTATCAAAAATATTATTTTCAAATGTTATATTCTGACTCTCTGCAACGGATACCCCAATACTGTTGTTTTTTATGCAGTTATGTCTAAAAACAATCTCCTCAGAATCGTAAACACTTATTGCTGGTTTTTCGTAAATGGGATAATCTCTAACAATATTATCTGCGAAAACAATATCTGATGCTGATTCAAAAAATATCCTGGAGTTTATGAACTCACTTCTCGTTATCTTTACTCCAGAGGTTCTTACAGTCACAGTGCAGTTCTCAAACCTTGCAGAATCTGTATCGAAAATGATCGCTATTGTTCTACCTGTACATCTACTCTCAAGTTTTTCGGGTAGGTAGATCGGTTCAGGTCCATGAAGATCTGGGGGTTCAGGTATAGAATATTCAATTTTACTATCATCAGGAGACTCCGATATCTGAATACAAACACTTATTAAAATTACGGTTAAAATCAGTCCAATGAAGATATAATTTTTTTTCTTGTCCATATTTCTACTTGGAATTGATATTATTAAAATCTTTTTCAATTTCTCTTCATTATATGCTGGTTTCTTTTAAAGCCTTCTTGTAACACTCATAAGTTCTCTTATCGAAACATACAAAAATGACCCTCTCTATAGATACATTCCTCTCCAAAAATTTCTTTGTTTGAGTAATCGCAATCTCTGTTGCTCTTTCAAGAGGAAATCTATACGCACCTGTACTTATAGCTGGAAATGCTACCGTCTTAATACAGTACTTTTCTGTTAATCTAAAACAGTTTTCATAACACATAGCTAAATATTCATCCTCTCTATTATTTCCACCATGCCAGATTGGACCAACTGTATGAATAACATATTTTGCAGGCAGTTTATAGCCTTTTGTTATTTTGGCTTCTCCTGTTTTGCATCCCTTTAACTTTTTACACTCTTCTAATAACTCAGAACCTGCGGCACGATGAATAGCTCCATCTACTCCTCCTCCGCCAAGAAGTGAATTATTTGCAGCATTAACTATGGCATCTACTTTTTGCTTAGTGATATCTCCTTTTATGATCTCTATTTTCTTCAGCATATTATCTTTTTTGAGAAATGTTTTTAATGTTTTTTTTATAAATCATTATCTTGAGAATAGTTTTTGATTTAGATGATACATTGGCAAATTCATGGGAGGCAGCACGGAAGGGGATTAAAGAACTTCTAAAGTTCTTTTTTAAAAAAAGAATGTTTAAACTTGTTATTCTCATGTTATTCAGAAAGAATGAAGAGTTTGTTAAAGATGAATCTCTCCTTTTAGATGATCCCTACAGAATCATTAAAAAGTTCATAGAGTTCTGTTATAGAAAATCCGACCCAAAAACAGTCCAGAAAGCGGATGATATCTTTAATAAAGCCTTTTATTCTCATTTTAGGCTTTATCCAGAAGCAAAGATTGTTCTGGAGAAACTAAAAGATCATGAACTTGTTCTCATTACAGATGGCGATTCAGAGTATCAGAGAAAAAAAATAAAATTTCTGGATATTGAAAAATATTTTAAGGAGATATATATCTCTGGGGAAACAAAGATTTCAAAGAACAATCCTGAAGCTTTTAAAATAATAAAAAGAGCGGATTACATGATAGGAGACAGAATAAAAACAGATATCGAAGGAGGAAAGTTTATAGGCGCAAAAACTATCCTTTTTGAAAATGGACTTTTTATTAAGGAAAACAGAAAATCTGATGTAAAGCCTGATTATGTTATAAAAGATTTGAGAGATATACTTAATATTATTCCAGACCCTCCTTTGGATCAAAAACAGTGAAAAAAATTACCACAACAGTTATCATTCCTACTATCCCGCATAGAATGAAAGGCTCTGTCTTGCCGATATTGTCATATGCCCATCCACCTAATATAGGCCCCATAAATAAACCTATATTTCGTGCTGTAGAGTACCATCCCATTACTTTTCCTCTGTTCTCCTTGTAAGCTATACTTGTAGTTAAAGCGTTAGCTGTGGGCATTCCCATTCCGGAACCTATCCCCCTTAGGATCATAGAGGGTATCAAAGAAAGAAAACTCCATGCATAGATTATCGTGAATGTAAATACAGAGTTAATAGATCTGCCTATGAGTATAAATATACGTTTCCCGTGTCTGTCAGAAAGATCTCCTGCAATAGGCTTTGTTATAAGCCTGAAAAGTGCCATTATTCCAAAAGTTATTCCAATAAGTGCCTTTGAGAGTCCTAAAATTTCATTAGAATAAACAGAAAGAACAGGTTGAACGAATCCCATTGCAAAAGCTGTTCCAAAACCTGCAACACATAGCCCTATGAAAGTTTTCATGTAAGGGGTCAGCTTCTTTCTATGCACTGGTGCTGTATCACTCTCTTTTCTATGTGCAGTCTCCCTGACTCTAAAAATTATTAAGATACAGCTTGAAAATGCAAGGATAGAGGTAAAATAAAAGGGTGTCGACATTGAGAACATATCAGATAAAACTCCTCCAATAACAGGGCCCAAAACCAATCCAAGATCCCACATCATGGAAAAGAGTCCCATGGCCTTTCCTCTGTGTTTGGGTTTTACTATATCAGCTGCCATTACTGTAGCTACAGGCCAGACTATACCCGAGGCTGCACCCTGGATAGCCCTGAAAAGAAAAAGTTGATAAAGATTAGTAGCTATCCCAAATAAAAACATGTCCACAGTATAAATTAGCAATCCCAAAGAGACAAGTTTTTTTCTTCCCACTTTATCTGCAAATTTTCCTCCAGGATATGATACCATTGCTCTTGTCAATCCAAACAGGGCCATAATTACTCCAAGCTGCATTCCTGTAGCTCCAAAACTTCGCATATATACAGGTAAAAGAGGAGCTATTAATCCGAATCCTATCATGCTTACAAATACTGCAAAAAGTAACTCTGCTAAATTTCTGTACTCTTTAATGACTCTGTAATTTTCAGTTATGAAGTTCATTGTTGTATGGATGTGCATATGTACTTATAAAGGTTATCGTCTTAAAACTCGTACTTCTTGAAAAAATATCTCTTCAATACTTCGGCGCATGAAAAGTAAGCAAGAAGTATCAGAAATATCATTATCAATAATGGTATACTGAGTTTTGAAAATTCAAATAATTTCCCTATTGGCGAATATATGGCAAAGAGTATTATTAAAAATGTAGCTGCTGACATGAATACCAAGATTTTACTGGGCTTGCTTTTATAGAACTTTTTTTTGCTCCTTATTGCAAATGTAATTACTATTTCAGATAGACAGGATTCCAAGAACCATGCTGTTCTGAATCCTGGAATAGCGAGATTTAAAACAAACATCAAAATAAATATGGTAATAAAATCGAATATAGAGCTTAAAGCTCCGAAATGCATCATGAATTTTGATATTAAATTTATATCCCATTTTTTAGGCCTTTTCAGAGTAGCATAATCTACATTGTCTGTAGATATTGAAAGCATTGGCATATCTGTCATAAAATTAGCTAAAAGAATCTGCGTGGGTAAAAGAGGGATAAACTTTAAAAAAAGAGAGGATATGGCTATTGTGAACATATTCCCAAAGTTTGCACTTATTGTATTTAGGATATACTTCATAATGTTCCCAAAAGATCGTCTTCCTTCTCTAATACCGTTAGCAACAACTTTAAGGCTCTTTTTTAAAAGTATAATATCTGAAGCATCCCTCGCGACATCCGAAGCAGTATCCACAGTTATACCAACGTCAGCCATTCTTAATGCCGGAGCATCATTTATACCGTCCCCGAGAAAGCCTACAACATGCTTTTCTTTCAACGCTTTCACGATCTGAAGCTTCTGTTCTGGTGTTACCCTGGCAAAGATCTTTGCCCTGTTTACATCCCCGTCAAAACCCAAGATAACATCCTCTTCTTTGATATCCATCCCAAGGTCTCTGCATACCTTAAATGCTACAGAGGGATCGTCACCTGTCAAGACTTTCATTTCTACGCCTAACCTGTCAAACGCTTCCAGAGCATCTTTCGCATCTTTTTTTGGAGGATCTGTAAATGTCAAAAATCCTAAAAATTTTAGATCTTTTTCATCCTCTTTTGTATAATCTTTCTTGGACTTAACTTCTTTAAAAGCTACGGCCAGAACTCTGTGCCCGGAACTGCTGAGTTCTTTAACTTTTTCCATGGCTTTTTTCTTATCTAAGTTTTTACAGATATCGATTATAGACTCAGGAGCTCCTTTGGAGATCAGGAGAATCTTTTCATTTTTAACAACAGTACTCATCCTCTTTCTCTCAAAATCAAACTCGATCTCGTCTATCTTCTCAAATTTTTCTATACTGGCATCTTTTGCATATTTCCAGATAGCAACGTCTAAAGGATTTCCAGATATTTTGTCTCTATTTACAACAGCGCTGTTTGCCAGCAGAGAGTATAATACTATTTTATCATCTTTTTTTCCGCCAAGATCAAAATAATCGGTCATGATAATCTTATTTTCCGTTAAAGTCCCTGTTTTGTCCGTGCATAATATATCCATATTCCCCATGCTCTCTATTGCACTGAGTCTCTTTACCACAACTTTCTTTTTTGCAAGTTTTAAGGCTCCTCTCGAAAGTGCTACAGTTATTATTATGGGCAGTACCTCTGGTGTTATTGCTACAGCCAGAGCTAAAGCAAATAAAAGAGATTCAACAAGTCCTTTATGCAAAAGAAAATTAGCTGCAAATACAAAAACTGTAGTGATTAAAATAATTTTAAGTAAAAAATTCCCAAATTTTCCCATATTTTCCTCAAAATCTGATTTTTTTTCTTCCTTTAGAGAAGAGGCAGTTTTGCCGAAAAATGTAGACTCACCGGTAGAAACTGCGACACCGCTTGCTGTACCGCTCGCGACAATAGTTCCCATGAAAGCTGTGT
>QMUN01000071.1 GCA_003660605.1 Thermococci archaeon | reverse complement strand
GCGATCCAGCCTGCAGCTGTTACGTCTGAGGCTGCTGCGTTGGCACCAACTACAATTATCGAGTTGGGCTCGCCTGTCTCAGAATTAATAAAGAAATCTGTATCCTCTGAGGGATCCCAAGCAGCAGCTACTGCACTACCGATCATTACAGCTCCTGCCAGTATAGCACCTATTTTTTTTATTTTCATTTTTATATCACCTATTGTTTACTCTATTTTTATATTGTCGATGAGCAATATGTAAAAACTACTATATAAACTTTTCGGTCATTAGAGCTACATAGAATGGATAATATTGATGATCAATAAGGTTTAATTATAATATACAAAATAAAATAGACTAACAACGAAAGGGGAATAGACAATATCATAAATTCATTGAGATCTTTCTGAAAGCGATCTCTGACGTGAGTGAGGATAAACTCATCCCAACGACCTGTATATCCCTCATGGAAAGTTCTATCTCGTCTATATCTGTAGCAAAAGCTATTGGTGTCATCTTAGCTGCTGTTTCAAATATAGATTCTGCATCTGGGAAATTTCCTTCTATGGCAAGGATAAGATTATCCTTACCTGCCTCCCTGATCTTCATCTTACTTATATAAGCTCTCGAGTCTGCAAAAACAAGCTCTGCCTGTTCCCTGATTTTTTCTTCATCACCTTTTACGTTGCAAAAAATGGTTAGAGGTATATAATCCTTCTCTTCATCCATAACTCTTTTAGTTTTTGTAGGAAGAATTTTAAACATCATTTCAAAATCTTTCATCAGTTTGCCCACCATATTCGACACATCTCCGAGTATCTCTAAGAATTCTTTTTTTTCAAGGAGAACGTTGCCTTCCAGTACGTGTATAGACGTGGGGGAATAGATCATCGCCATTTTCACATATTTTCTGAAATCTGTTTTTATTTCCATCTCAAGAACACTCGAGTATATATCTTCCTCCTCAATGACATCTTCTATATTACTATTTATTATTTCAATACCTGCACTTTTTATATCATTTAATGCTTTTTCAAGAGCTGGATGTACTATGGCCTCTTCATTGCTCTGTACTTCTATATACACTAGGGCATGTATTATTCAGATCACCTAAGAGTAGATTTCATAAGATTTTTATAAATCTTTGGGTCACCTGTGAGTAAAAATAAATTTGTATACCTTATTTTTCTCATCCAGTCTGCAGAAACCAAATCTTTCGAACTGGATTATCTCGCCTATGCATAGAGACTCAATATTCTTCTCTGCAACGCCGTATACAGTTTTCAAACTATCGGGATTTAACTTATCATCTATAAAAAGAAGATCTGGGACTAAAATTTCTACATTACAGTATTCTTCGGGTACCCACTGAAGTTTTTTTATATTTTTCAAATTTTTGTCTACGTACTCTCCTACGATCTTATCTCCTATTTCCAAAATTTTTACATTATAAAGGTCTTTCAGTCTTATCTCCTTCTCTTTTACATCGGGTATAAAGAATTTTTTACCGACCTTCAAAGTTCTTTCACCCAAGTTTTCAGTGGGGTGCATTTTAAGTTTTATTTCCTTCTCAGGAGCGTTTTTCACCAGTAGCTCTTTTGGATTTCCGACAAAGAAGTATCTTTTTGTAACTGGATCTAAAAGCTTTCTGTTTATGGACTCAATGATGCTCCAGTCTATCACAGGCTCTGCCGTTGAAAGACCTATCTCCTTTCCCAGTTCGTGAATTGTCTCAGGAAGAATTCCCCTTCTCTTCAATCCCCGGATCGTAACTAATCTAACATCGTCCCATCCCTTAACTATATTCTCCTCTATAAGTGGTCTTATTTTTCTCTTTGCCGTGGGTGTGCCTTTTACACCGAACCGTGAATAATGTTTAATAAAAGGTTGCTTCAAATTCAGGCAGTCCCTTATATAGTTTTGAACCTCTATCCTGAACTGAAATTCGTTATCTCTCAAAACATGCGTTACCTCTGCATCTTCTATCGCGCATGCAAAATCGTACAAAGGCCAGAGTTTGTATCTTTTTCCTACGATCGGATGTGGATCCAGATTTATCCTGAACAGGGTGGGATCTCTCATAGAGGTATTCTGGGATTTCATATCCCCCTTTAATCTTAATACAGCCTTAATCTTTCCTTCTTTTAAAAGATTAAAGAGCTTTAGATTTTCATCTATAGATCTCTCTCTACATTTACACTCTCTCATCTCAAACCTGTCTTTATGTATCTTTTCTCCATCGCATTCGCAGATGTAAGCTTTTCCTTTTTTTATAATCTCTTCTGCGTAATAATAATATATTTCTATATTATCGCTTTCACGTCTCTCAGTATCCCAGTCGATCTTGAGCCATCTGAGATCCTCTTTTATACTGTCATAATACTCTTTTTTTTCTTTTGATGGGTTTGTGTCATCGAAACGGAGGATAACTCTACCATTGTACCTCCTTGCATAGTACCAGTTAAAAAAGAAGGACAATCCATGACCAATATGTATATAACCGTTAGGCTCTGGAGGGAGTCTTGTGACGACATTTTCTGAGTGCGGTAGATCTGGAAGTTCCTTTATCTTCTTTACCTTCTTTTTTTCAAAGTACTCTGGATATACATCCTCTAAAAGTTTTTTCTGATCTTCAATAGAGAGAGCGTTTATCTCTTTTACGATTTTTTCTATTTCTTTTAAAGTTTCAGGGATTTTAGTTTTCAATTCCTTATTTTCGGATAGTACCTTGCCGAGAACAGCCTTTGGGGCTGCTTTGCCCTTATGCTCCAACGCGTTTATCAAAACATGTTTTTTTATCATGGCGATATCCTCGTTCCTTTAAAATCTTTGTCTAAAGCTTCAAGAATTCTTCCTTTCTCCGTAATATTTATTATATCCACCTCTATGCCAAGCTTTACCATTCTCTTTATCTCCTCAAGCTTTCCTTTCATCCCCCCAGTAACGTCGTCAATATCACCAATATCAATGGAAAATTCTTTAATGGATAACTCCTTTATGAGCTCTGCATCCTTATATTTTTTTGGATCCTTATCGTATATCCCATCCACATCTGTTCCGAATATTATCTTTTCAGGTTTAAAAATTCTTGAAAGTTCGTATATAATCTTATCTCCAGAAAGGATGCAGAATCCAAGTTTTTCATCAAAAACTGTATCGCCGTAAAGTACAGGTATCGCTCCAAAACTTATTATCTTTGATATGGGCTCTGAAAAAAACTTGAATATCTCTTTATTTTTCGTTATTATGCATGCAGAACTCTGAATTGGAACTGCATTGACTTTCTGATTTAGGATTTTTATAAAAATATTATTCAGAACTTCCATTTTCTCTTTTGTTTTTGAAAATCCTTTTATCTGTTCAGGAGACATATATCCTTCATTAAGCCTATATTTTTTAGCAGGAAAATGGCCGAATGATCCTCCTCCATGAACTAAAATAATTGAATCCGCAATATCTTTTAACTGATCAGCTATAAGCTCCATTACGTATATTCTCGGAGTATAAGGTCTGAGTTTATCTGTAATTGCGGAGCCTCCGGCTTTTACAATAATCATAACTTTAAGAAGAAATCTGGGTATAAATATCTTGTCACAATTACTCACAGTGAAGGTAAGTTCTTGGCTCCGCCTTCCCAGATGAATAAAGTGACAAGTTCCTTTGGAATGAACTCAAAGTTTTTATCGAGTTCTGGATACTCATCGCTGAATTTGTATGAAGGAGCTGCAACATAAAATTCTCTACAGAAATGCTTAGCTGTCAGAGCCAGTGGAAGCGTCCCTGTTTTATTGACGAAACCTGTTTTTAATAAAGAATCAGCACCGACAACAACTATATCACAGTTCTTAACAGCATACCCCATAAATGCATCGTAGTATATTTCCACATTTTTTCCTTGCTCTTCCAGCCACCTTGCAGTGTCAATTCCTTCTTTTTCAGGCTTTGATTCAAGAATGTTGATCTTCTTTGTTTTTGTCAGCCCTCTTTCAACGATATGGCTTCTGCTCAACACTGTCACAGTTTTTCCTTCAACAATCTTTTCCAGATTTTCCGATGTTTTTGAGTTCATTTCTTCAAATTTGTTAATTAATATATCAATTTCTGGATTTATCCTAAGAGACTCCATGATAAACTTTAAACCTGACATGGAACTGTGTACATTTACTATTTTTTTGCATATCTCAACTCTTTCCTCCTCTTTCACTTTTTTAAGTAGTTTCAGAGTATTTTTTATTATTTTTGAGGAACCACTTCTCTTATCCTGTACTATAAAGTCTAAATCTATTGGCATAATATACAATTCATATTGAATTTTATTAGTTTTTGGATTCACAAAATATATAAGTTTTAAGATTGATACATGTACATGATCGAGGAGTATCTGTCAGATGAAGAATATGAGGATTATTTTCCAAAACTCGATAATTTACGTAAAAAAATAGCGTATGCTCTTCCTGTAGAACAGAATATGTCGATCCTCGATCTTGCTACAGGCTATGGATACTTTGCAATTGAGATTGCAAAATTGGAAAAAAATCTTAAGATTATTGGGATTGATATCTCTCAAAGTGATGTTCTCAATGCAAAGAAGAATGTAAAAAAGTATAGCTGTATAGAAATTACCCAGATGAACGCATCTAAAATGAGTTTTTCCGATGGAAGTTTTGATATTGTTGTTAATTTCTTGGGATTGGAAGATATACACATGACGAGGGGTAAAGATGGGGTTTACAAAACATTCCATGAAGTCTATCGCATTCTAAAACCTGAAGGATACTTCTGCTTTGTGGTGATGCCTCCAGAAGAGATGGAAACAGAAGCTCAGAAAATAGAGGTGGAGGTGTTTTCTTATATCTGCAATGCAACGTGGTTAAGTGGTAGGGAGTATGAAAATATGCTTAAAGAAGCGGGATTTACATTGATCTCGAAAACGAATTACTTTACCGGTAAGAAACTGACTCCAAAACAAGCGAAAGAAGAGATAGAGTTTGCCTGCGATAATGTTCCCAAGATCTATGGACGTAAAACTCCCACTTTTGAGGAAGTATGGGCTAAATTTGGGTATGGCATAGAGAAAAATGGAATGGGCCACTATTCCAAGACTGTATTGATGATCGCACGGAAGGGATACCCATGATAAATCCATATTATGATCAGGGTAACTTTAAACTTTATCTTGGCAACTGTCTCGATATCCTCAAAGAGCTACCAGAAAAGATAGACATGATATTTGCTGATCCTCCTTACAATCTTTCCAATAATGGTTTTACATGCCAATCTGGAAAGAGGGCTCCTGTAAACAAGGGAGAATGGGATGTGAGCAGAGGAATTAAAGAAGATTTTAATTTTCATCTCCAATGGATAAAAGCATGTAAAAAAGTACTGAAACCTAACGGCACAATATGGATCAGCGGTACGTATCACTCTATTTATGCCTGCGGATATGCTTTACAGCTT
>QMUN01000070.1 GCA_003660605.1 Thermococci archaeon | reverse complement strand
TGGGAGAACGATCAGAAAAAAATTCCCCGATACAAGTGGGAGCTTGGGAATTGCAATATCTGAAGCGGTGGAAGATGCTGCAAAACATGAGAATACGAACTATTCACTGGGATCTGTCTTGAACCATGTCTTACTACACCAGACGATAGTCGGATTAGAAGCAAAAAAGCAATTTGAAATTGCGGAAACTTATCCAGATGTTGTCTTCGGATGCGTTGGAGGCGGGAGCAACTTTTCCGGAGCCTGTTTTCCATTTGTTGGCGATAAGTTAAGAGGAGAAAAACCAGAGACAGAGATAGTATCCTGTGAACCGATGGCATGCCCTACGCTCACGAAAGGACTCTATACCTATGACTTTGGAGACACAGCACAGTTGACGCCATTACTTAAAATGTATACATTGGGGCATGATTTCATACCTGCGCCTATTCACGCCGGAGGGTTACGATATCACGGAGACGCTCCTATATTATGTAAATTAACCAATGATGGATACATGAGTGCAAAAGCATACTATCAAAATGACGTCTTCGAGGCAGCGCATATATTTGCAAAATCTGAGGGATTCGTTGTAGCACCTGAGACTGCTCATGCCGTTAAAGCTACGATAGATGAAGCACTTGAATGCAAAAAAACAGGTGAAGAGAAAGTCATATTCTTTAACAACAGTGGCCACGGGCATTTTGATTTAATGGGGTATGATCTGTACCATGAAGGAAAGTTAGTCGACTATGAATACCCTGCTGAACTCATTGAGAAGTCTTTGCGAGCTCTAAAAAATAAAACTTAATATTTTATTTTGTGGATATGAAGAGAATTGGATTTATTGTGAATCCCGTAGCCGGAATGGGTGGAAGAGTAGGCCTGAAAGGCACAGACGGCGTTTTAGAAGAAGCATTAAGGAGAGGTGCAAGACCTGTAGCTCAGAGCAGAGCAAAAAAAGCACTTGAAAGATTAAACGGTAGAAAAGCAGATCTTGTTGTGGTAACTTCCTCAGGCGAGATGGGTGAGAATGTATTGGAGGATTTGAACTTCCCGACATATTTTATTGTGCATCACCCCAAGAAAAAAACTTCGAGTTTGGACACCCGAAGAACGTGCGAGATATTTCTTGGAGAAGATATCGATATGATTCTCTTCTGCGGTGGGGACGGTACAGCGAGAGACGTTTATGAAGTAATCGGGAATAAGATCCCGATTATAGGAATTCCTGCAGGAGTTAAGATGTTTTCGGGTGTTTTTTCAATAAATCCACAATCTATATCCAAATTAATTACCAAATTTTTAGATAACCAGGTTCAGATAAGAGAAGCAGAGATCATGGATATCGATGAAGAAATGTACCGGCAGAATAACTTCGATATAAAACTTTTTGGTTATGCTAAAACAATTTATGTACCAAATTTAGTTCAAAAAAGAAAGTTTACCTTCCAGAGCGAAAATGAAGATGAATCCAAAAGGGACATATCCTATTTTATAAGAGAACTCATGAAAGATGATACATTATACATTCTTGGAGCAGGAACTACTACAAAAAGTATTGCAGACCTCATAGGTATAAAAAAGACTCTTCTCGGTGTTGATCTTGTTAAAGATGAAAAACTCGTAGCACGAGATGTTTGCGAGAGGGATATTCTTGCGCACATTGAAGGAGAAGATGCAAAGATAGTTGTAAGCCCCATAGGAGCACAGGGATTCGTCTTCGGCAGAGGGAATCAACAGATAAGTGCAAAAGTTATTAAAAAAGTGGGGGCAGAAAACATTATCATTATAGCTACACCCTATAAATTAAGTCAGAGTCCTCATCTTTTAGTGGATACAGGCGATGAAGAGTTAGATAGAACTCTCTCAGGATACAAGACAATAGTCTGTGGGTACAGAATGGCTCAGAGGAAGAAAGTGTTAGGTGGGATTATTTCTTCTCATATTTAGATTTGGGAGATTTCAGTACCCCAACCTTCTCATTTTCTTCTCAAGCTTCTTCATCTTTTTTTCCAGTCTTTCTTTCTTTTTAATAGCCTCTGCTTCTTTTCCAAGTTTCTCAGCTTTCTCGATTTCCTTCATTTTCTTTAAAGATTCATCGGGAAAATCAACGATTACCGTACCTTCCCATCCACACTTTTTACAGACCCATACATTCATTTGAGGAAATTTTTTTGTTATATTTGTGCTTCCACATTTTGGACATGCTTTCATGATATCACCTTAAAATTTACTGGTATACTCTAATGCAGCCTTTTTAATATCTTCTGCCCTGTAAATTCCTCTTCCCACTATCGCATGCCAATAGTTGCCTGCAACTTTTGTTGCCTCTGTTATCTCTCCTCCCTGGGCAACGAATCCAGGTGCATAGAATCTTGGTGCGATTCCTTTTTCTTCCAGAGCCTCTCTTATTCTTTTTATATCGTCCGGTCTATTTCCCGGAACGACAAAATCTTTTACACCTAAATCTGCTGCAATCAGATACATCTCCAAAATCGATTCATCTGCTAAAAATCCACCTTCACTTTTTTTGTATTTTAGATGTGTCATTAATCCACCAACGATTACTCCCAAACCTTCTTCTTTTGCAGCCTCAATCCACGCCTTTTCTGTTTCAGGTCCAGATTGCGGAAATAGAATCACTGCATCTATTCCTGATTTCTTACAAATTTTAGCAAATTTTCCACCCATATCCGGAATATCTGTTCCAGCCTTTTGATGATCATAGATTATTGGCTTGTCTGTATATTTTCTTGCTATCCCCACAATTTTGGGCAAACCATAATCAAGCCCCAAGAAAAAACCCACTTTATATCCACCGATTCCCTCTATATTCGCTGTTTCTCTAACAATTCTTTCATAAAGTTCCAATGGCACATCACATGCAGGTATCACACTTCTGTCTCTTTTAATTATTCTCATATTATCTAACTCCATATTTTTTTAGATACTCTTCAAGTCTCTGTTTATCTGAGGCTGTTATTTTTTTTGCATCCCAGAGATAATTAATTATTTCACTTATACTCACAATAGAATCTACAGGTATCCCTGTTTTCTCTTCAAATTGCTTAATTGCACTTTTCCCGTCTTCTCCAACTTCTTCTCTGTCGACTGCTATAATTAATCCAACATAATGAAGATTATCAGCGACACTATTCAACAGATCAATAGATTCGTATTTTGTACCCCCAGTTGTGAAAACATCATCTATCATCAGAATTCTACTCCCATCCTCAATTTTATGTCCGACGATCCAGTTCTTCTGTTTTGTGGCTTCACCATGACCCTTTGGCTCTTTTCTATTAAAAGAATAGCCTTTATTAATACCAAAATCACGATTTAAAGCGATCGTAGTTGTTACCGATAAAGGTATTCCTTTATATGCAGGTCCAAAGACAATATCGAATTCTTCTCCGAATTTATCTGCTATTTTAGCAGCATAAAAATATCCTAATTTTCCAATACTCTCTCCATCATCAAACATCCCTGTATTCACAAAATATGGAGAAATCCTTCCACTTTTCAATGTAAATTCACCTATTTTCAAAGCTTCTTTATCCAACAAAAAATCAATAAATTTTTGTTTGTATTCTTCCATAATTTTCTATGCTTATGATGAGTTATAAAATTTTCGGTATATCACGGATAGAATCGAATATAAAATCTGGTTTTATGTCGCTGTTCAAATCTCTTTCATCAAATTCTCCTGTCTTCAGTAATATCGATCTTATTCCCACATTTTTTGCACCTTTTATATCTGTAGAGATCTGGTCACCCACCATAACTACTTCATTTTTATCGAGGTTCATGCTTTTCAAAGCAAGCTCAAACACATACGGATTAGGCTTGCCTATGTAAACTCCCTTTACCCCAGATGCTC
Organism: Thermococci archaeon; assembly: GCA_003660605.1. Taxonomy (GTDB): domain Archaea; phylum Methanobacteriota_B; class Thermococci; order Methanofastidiosales; family B48-G16; genus B48-G16. Next base: position 1,577 of record QMUN01000070.1, on the reverse strand, counting down.
TTTCTAACATCTGTGCCCACGAACCGACATCTAATTCTATATTCCCCATACTGGAATCAACAAGTCCAGATGACATTGCGATCAATTTTGCACCTTTTAACAGCAATCTCAAGGCTTTATTTAGATGGTTAAAATCGAAGTTGCTCCTGTTGTCACCCACAACAATATACTCAGGATTTTCCATGTCCTGAGTAAAATTTCTAAACTCATTGAGTCCTTCTCTTTCTAACATGACCCAACAAGATTCAGGATTCAATTTTTTGAGATACAATGCAGTAGCGTAGGAGGCGGTGATAACTTCATCTTCAAATATACGGAAACCTCTCTTTTTTAATTTATCAGCACAGGATTTCCTGCTCTTTAAAGTACTATTAGTCAAAAATCTGAGAACAATCCCTTTATCTCTCAATGAATTGATCGTTTCAATTGCACCGTCGTATACTTTCCCCTGAAACTCCAGTACACCATCGATATCAAAAATGATCCCTTTAATACTCAAACTTTTCTTATCCATATCTATAGATGGATTCTCTGTTTTTAAATTTTATTTATCTATTAGAAAATAGAAATTATCCTCCAGATTAAACCGGCAAATAATATACCATAGATTATCGATATTCCTGTCAAAGATATAGCTCTTTTAAATCCAAATTCTCTGATGAGTATTCCTAAGGCAATTATACATGGAATTCCAATTGTAGAAGCTATTCCGAATGTATAGATTTGAAGAGGAGTTAAAACTAAAGATATTTCACTGCTCAGAACAGATACAAGCATTCCTCTACCAAATCTTTTTGACATCTCTTTTTTACCAGAAATCTTATCTCTTTAATTATTTCCAATAGCTTTTTTAGCATATATTCATCTTTCGTTCAAAAATTCCTTACCTCTTCGCGTCAAAGCATACATTTTTATTGATTCATTTTTTACAGAACATTTAGAACTAAAGTGACAAGAGCATTGAATACTTATTTTTTCAAGATATCCCTCATCTGCCATGAAATCTATCATCGCTAAGAGCATGGGTTTGCTCATATCTAAATATTCAGCAAGCTCATCTATTGTTTTTCCTTTTCCAATCTCTGATAAAATTCTTTTAATCAAGTACTTACCCTCTCAAATCTTTTTCTCCCACACCCCAGGCCAGTGATTCAGTGCCGTTAGTTTTCATTTTAACATCAAAGAAAAAAAATCATGCTGACTTTCTCTTATAGATATAGTAGATCACTACAAGAGAAAATGGTAGCAGAATTATAGCAGGTGCGTATGGTGGTGCGTATGTTTCAAAGAATCCTTCCAAGGAGTTGAACCATCCCTCTTCACTAGGTATAGACTCTGTAATCATTGCAAATATATCTAATCCCGCCATGACCCATATCATTATGGAGCCCATTACTGCCTTTGAAAACTGGTGGATTTCAGAGAAGTTTTTAAGGCTGGATAGGTAAAACAATCCTGCAAAGAGCACGACAAATCCACCCCATCCTCCTCTGAACATCTCATTGGGTATCTCCAAGATCCCCCAACTAACCTCGTTTCCTCCTGCAGTTACTGCCAGCTCAGCGATACCGAACAAT
>QMUN01000069.1 GCA_003660605.1 Thermococci archaeon | reverse complement strand
GAACACCCATTCTTCCTTTTATGGTCTTCACGAGAAGATTTGCCACTGCAGCGATCCCGCCTACCTCATAATAATATATATGGCTCTCCGATTCCAGGATAACCTCTTCTCCTTTGTTCGTACTCGCCATTACGCTTATCAGATTGCCCTGAGTTCCACTTGTAACTAATAGAGCATCCTCTTTGCCCAACTTCTCAGCAGCAATCTCTTCAAGCTTGTTGACCGTAGGATCTTCTCCGTATACGTCATCACCTAATTCAGCATTCAAAATAGATTCAAGCATTTCTTTAGAAGGTTTTGTGACGGTGTCACTCCTCAGATCTATAATCCTCATTTTTTACGCCTTTCGAATCTTTCAACGATCTCTCTTCTGAGTTGGGCCTTCGTACCAGGATTTATTGTGTATCCTCTCATCTCCAGTTCTCCAATAAATTCATCAAAGTTTTTTCTGTCTCCCAAACCGTGTTTATCAAGATATTCATCCACAAGTCCTTCCTTAATAATCTTGTCTGCTATACTATACTCCTTTTTAAGCCCTACCAGGGCAGAAAAAGCTATAAACAGGGGGATGATGATTACTATAGTTCTTATCGTTGGATCTTCTATCTTTGTATATGCAATGTATATTATCGATGCTACGATCACGATCAACAAAATTATACCCGTTACAGGAACCTGTTTTTTTGCCATAATATTAGTTGCAGACATTATATTTAAATCTTACTTATGGAGTCTTCTCCTTTTGTAGTGTTATCAATACCATAAACCCTTAAAAGACAGAACAGTAATATAGATCATGAAAGAATATGATGTTATAATAGTAGGCTCGGGTCCTGCAGGGTATACAGCAGGAATATATGCAACTCGTTTCAATATGAAAACACTTTTGATAGGTAAAGAGTCAGGTGGACAGGTCTCGGAATCTTACAGAATTGAAAACTATCCCGGGCTTTCAATGACAAACGGCATGGATCTAGTAACAAAATTCAAGGAACATGCGGAGTCTCTTGGTGTTAAAACAATAGAGTTTCTCGAAGTTACAGAGGTGAAAAAAACTGAAAATGGATTTAATGTAAAAACAGATGAAGCTACGTATTTTGGAAGAACACTTATATTTGCAACTGGTGCAAAGAAAAGAAAACTCGGTTTACTCAATGAAGATAGGTTCAGAGGAAAAGGCGTGTCTTACTGTGCTACATGTGATGGTGCATTTTTCATAGATAAGATAGTAGGCGTTATTGGTGGCGGTGACTCCGCTGTAGCATCTGCTTTGCTTCTTTCGGAGTACGCAAAAAAGGTTTATCTTATATACAGAAGAAAAAAAGATAAAATGCGAGCAATGCCTGTATGGATAGAGAGGGCAGAAAACAATGAGAAGGTAGAGATGATATTTGAATCAGTACCTAAAGAATTAAAAGGAGAAGAGAAACTTGAATCCGTAGTTTTCGATCAGAATGGTAAAAACATTGAAATAAAGTTAGATGGTCTTTTCATTGAAATAGGTACAGTTCCCGAGAGTGAACTCGCGAAAAAACTTGGTGTCTCTGTAAACGAGAAGGGGTATATAAAAGTCAATGAAGATATGTCTACAGATGTTCCTGGAATATTTGCTGCAGGTGATGTAACTACGGGCTCGAATATGCTCGCTCAGATAGTTACTGCATGTGCAGAAGGAGCCATAGCAGCTGAGTCTGCTTATAAATACCTTAAAAAGGAGGAGTATCATGAAAATCTGTAAAAAATGTGGAGCTGAACTCTTAGACGAAGCGAAATTCTGTCATATATGTGGATCTCCAACTGAAACGAAAGAAGAAGAGTTCGTAATTGATTCTGAGAACCTCATAGAAAAAATCAAAGAAATTATTCATGAGGGGAATGTGACTAAGATAACTATCAAAGATGAAAAAGATAAAGTATTGTTGGAAATTCCCGTAACTGTTGGCTTTATAGGTGTATTACTTGCTCCATGGCTTGCTGCCCTAGGTACAATTGCAGCGTTAGCTGCAAGATGCAAGATAATAGTCGAAAAGAAAGAATAACATGTTAAAAATGAAGAGAATTAAAGAACTTATAACGCTCTTCAGAGAAGGAGATAGGGAAACTAGAGGATATATTCTTTATACATTTGGGGTAATAATTGCAGATATATTAATAATAATAGGTATAATCATACTCATTTATATTGTTTATAACAAATGACGGTAGACATTATCGCAATAAACGAAATGTTTTTATATCCAGACGACAGAGTTTATTTATGGTAGATGATTCTAAAGAAAAACTAGCAAAAAGGATGGCTGGGGAGATCGTTCTTTCTGTAGAACCTGGAAAAACAATGAAAAAATGGAGGGAAATCTTTGGGATTACTCAGACAGATTTAGCCAGTTACCTGAAAATTTCATCTTCTGTTCTGAGCGATTATGAAGGTGGAAGAAGAAAATCTCCCGGTGCTGGAACTATAAAGAAGTTTGTAGAAGGGTTAATACGCATAGATGAAGCCAATGGAGAACAGGTTATTCACGCTTTCTCAAGAATGTTTACCACAGAGCTTTCTACAGATATAATAATGGACATCAGAGAATTTTCACTTCCTGTAGACATAGAAACGATAGCAAAGGCTGTGTGGGGTGAAATTCTGACTGCTCCAAGGACATCGGAGCATATGATCTATGGATACACAGTAATAGACTCTATAAAGGCGATCTTGGAGATGGACAGTGAGGATTTTCTTAAGTTATATGGCTGGACAACAGAGAGAGCCTTAGTTTTCACAAAGGTCAGCTATGGGAGAAGCCCCATGGTGGCTATAAAGGTGAAGGGACTCAAGCCCTCTCTTGTAGTTCTTCATGGCCCAGAGATGATGGATCCTGTGGCCATAAAGATAGCAGAGATCGAAAAAATACCGCTTGTACATTCAAAAGCCGAATCTGTGGATCTGCTTCTTAAAGCTCTGAGGAATATAAAGATATAGTCAATCGTCTTTTGCCGATACATTCTTTTGCAAACACCGAAAAGTTTTTATATAATAGAGTTTTTTTATTACAAAAGGTGATACCCATGATCGGTATAATAGGCTATGGTGCGTATGTGCCAAAAAATAGGATCAGGACAAAAGAGATAGCGAGAATCTGGGGCAAGGACCCGAAAAATGTTGAAAAAGGTTTAGGTGTATTCGAGAAATCGGTACCAAGTATAGATGAAGACACGATTACCATTGCGACAGCAGCAGCAAAATGTGCTTTAAAAAGAGCAGGAATCGATCCAAAGGAGATAGGCGCGATATATATAGGTTCAGAATCGCATCCGTATGTTGTGAAGCCTTCGGGAACTGTAGTTGCTGCAGCTATAGGATGCGAAGGAGAACTCAGATGCGCGGATTATGAGTTTGCATGTAAAGCGGGTACCGCAGCGATCCAGAACGTTATGGGTCTTATAGAAGGGGGATACATCAAATACGGGCTGGCCATAGGAGCAGATACATCTCAGGGAGCCCCTGGAGATGCTCTGGAGTATTCTACCTCTGCCGGTGGTGCGGCGTTTATCCTCGGCAAAAAAAATAAGGATAGTATTGCTACTATAGAAGAAACTCTATCGTATACTACGGATACTCCTGACTTCTGGAGACGTGAATATCAGCATTATCCACAACACGGAGGAAGATTTACGGGTGAACCTGCATATTTTAAACATGTGGGTACCGCTACAAAGATGATGATAGAGAAAATGAGTATAACTCCAGAAAATGTAGACTATGTAGTTTTTCATATGCCCAATGCTAAGTTCCCTATGAATATAGCAAAAAAATTGGGATTTTCCAAAGAACAGGTGAGTCCGAGTTTGGTAGTTACTGAAATGGGAAATGCATACTCAGGATCAAGTGTTTTGGGACTCACTGCTGTATTAGATGTCGCCAAGCCTGGAGATAAAATTCTGATGACTTCTTACGGCTCTGGCGCAGGCTCTGACTCATTTTATATCACAGTAAATGATGCAATAGAGAATAAAAGAGATGTATGTCCAAAAACATGGGATATGATACATAATAAAAGGTATATTGATTATGCAACTTACACAAAATATAGGAGAAAGATACTGATGAGGTGAGATTATGAGAAAAGTTGCAGTTGTTGGAGTAGGAATAACAAGATTTGGAGAACTGTGGAACTCATCATTGAGAAATCTTACAATCGAAGCGGGAATAAAGGCTTTGAACGATGCTGGAGTTCCAGGAGAAAGAGTAGATGCACTCTATACGGGATGTATGTCAGGTGATATGTTTATAAAACAGGGACATATAGCATCTTTGATAGCAGATTACGGTGGATTACTGCCTGTACCATCTACGAGAGTAGAATCCGCGTGTGCTTCAGGTGGCCTGGCAGTGAGACAGGGTCTTATGGCGATAGCCTCAGGAATGGCAAATATAGTTGTAGTCGGAGGTGTCGAGAAGATGACAGATGCTCTGGGATCACAGACTACTGGGTACCTTGCCTCCGCCGCAGATCAGGAATGGGAATCCTTCAATGGTGCTACATTCCCCAGTCTCTATGCGCTTATGGCGAGAAGGCACATGTATGAATATGGCACTACAGAAGAACAATTGAGTTTGGTGGCAGTAAAGAACCATCATAACGGGAGTTTAAATCCCAACGCACATTTTCAGTTTGAAGTCTCATTGGAGAAAGTAATGAACTCCTCCTTTGTAGCAGATCCATTGAGATTATTCCATTGCTCCCCCGTAAGTGATGGAGCCGCATGTGTCGTTCTGGCTTCTGAAGATAAAGCGAAAGAACTTAGCGATGACCCTATATGGATAATAGGCTCTGGACAGGCATCGGGAGCTATAGGGATATACGACAGAGATGATATCTGTACCATAGACTCTACGGTAAATGCTGGAAAATCTGCTTATAAGATGGCAGGGATTACACCAAAAGATATAGATTTTGCAGAGGTACACGACTGTTTTACCATTGCTGAGATAATAAATATTGAAGATCTGGGATTTTTCAAAAAAGGAGAAGGTGGAAAGGCCGTTGAGGAGGGTATAACTTCCTTAGATGGCGAACTCCCTATTAATCCTTCTGGAGGCCTAAAGGCCAAGGGGCATCCTGTAGGTGCTACAGGTGTAGCACAGGTGGTAGAAGCAGTGACCCAGCTTCGTGGTAAAGCTGGAAAGAGACAGATAAAAGATGCAGAGATCGGATTGACACATAATATAGGTGGTTCGGGAGGAACTGCGGTAGTTCATATATTTTCGAGGTGATAAAATGAGTGTACCAAGATTTTGGAGAGAAATCCCTTACAGATACAGGCTCATAGGAAGTTACTGTGAAAAATGTAATGAAACATTCTTTCCCCCAAGGGAAATATGTCCGAGATGCAGAAGATCTGGGGATATAAAAGATGTAAAACTTGAGGAAGAGGGTGAAATTTTTAGTTATACAATAATTAGAACTGCTCCTCCAGAGTTTGAT
>QMUN01000068.1 GCA_003660605.1 Thermococci archaeon | reverse complement strand
TCTTTTTGCTTTCTCCACCTGCAAAGAAATCTTAGATAACAATAAATGCATCTATGAGTACAGCCACGATAATAGTTTATACCCCAATCTGCACCAGGAATTTTAGTTTTATGTATTATGCTTCTTGCTTTTATTTCGTATATTTTAACCATAACTAAGAATAAATAAGCAGACTTATTTAAATTATACCATTTCGGCGGAGCTTCGTAAACTCAAAATTTCTTTCAGAAATTTTGGTGCTATTGCACTCGCACAACAGCGATTAAGAGGGCTTTGTTGCCTTCGGCAACTTCTTTTATCCTTTATTTCCTGTACCCAATTTCAACCAAAATGTTCCCATCCTTTCTTTTCGATTTTTTTTCCTTTGTAAAATACGCCTTCTCCCGATTTAACTCTTCCAACGACTGTAGCATTAACTTTTTCTATGACATTTTTGTATTTTTTTGGAATTGTAAAAATAAGCTCAAACTCTTCTCCAGAATTCAGAGCATAATCAAAGGCTTTTTCCTTCGATATTTCTATAACAGAGGGATGTATTGGAAGGGTTTCAAGCTCTATTTTTACATTGCTGAGTTCCGAGATGAGATTTAACTCTTTTGATGCACCATCACTTACGTCTATACATGCATTTGCGTAACTGCTCAATATCTGTCCTTCCTTTATTCTCGGTACGGGATTAAAGACCTTCTCTTTAAAAATATCCCTCTTTGCTTCTTTAAAGTAACAATAAACCCTTCCCAGATCTCCTGTAATGCAGACAAGATCATCTTCCTTGGCAGCATTTCTTCTCAAAATTCTTTTTGATTTTCCCACTGCAAAACCTGAAATACTGAGTTCTCCCTCATTTACATCTCCTCCAGCATATTTCATGTTATACTCTTTGCATGCAGAGTGAATACCATCAATAACTTTTTTTATATCTGAAAAGTCTCTTGGAAGATTTAAAGAGCATAAAAATAAGAGAGGCTTGCATCCCATAGCTGCGAGATCTGAAAGATTCATCAGAACACTTTTTCTCCCCACCGTTTTCAGATCCATCTCTTCTGGCACATCTGTAGAGAAGACGAGTGCGTCTGTGGTAAAGCATAGGTACTCATCATTTTTGATGTATGCAGCATCTTCATCTTCAATACCAAATTTTTTTATGTAATTTATTATATCTGTTTCTTTCATGTAATCAGAGATTTTAATTTCCACAGTAACTTTGGATTCATCTTTACTATAGCTTTAAGAATTTCCATCGTTGAAATACTTTCTAATTTTATTTCCTGTAAAGATTCCGCTATCTTATCCAGTTCTGCATCTGTAAGCTTTATAAGTACTTCCTGAGCCTTTCCATAATACTCAAGCTCTTTTCCGAACTCGTTTTTCCATAATTTCTGATACTCACTTAAAAACTTCTCTGAGTAATCTTCTTTTTCTATGGCTTTTGTTGCAATCTTTCCAGCTATCGATCCTGAGATACATGCGGTATGTATTCCGCCACCTGTAAGAGGATTTACCATTCTCGCTGCATCGCCGCAAATCATTAAGTTGTCCGCGTAAGTTTTTTCAAGGGGAGTTGAAATAGGAACAGCTCCTGCGTTTATCTCCACAATTTTTCCACCTTTTAATCTCTCTCTCTTTAAAAAATCGTCTAAATAATCCTTAGCCCTTTTTTCTGTGAGTGAAGGAACTATTCCTATCCCCACATTAGCAGAGTTCTCTCCCTTTGGAAATATCCAAACGTACCCTCCGGGGGCATAGACTCTGCCGAAATAAAGCTCAACTGCTGGCTCTATTTCTATATTCGTCATCTCATACTGGTAACATGATTCTATATATCTTAAGGGCAGCGTTGTGTTCAATCCAAAAGATTTGGCAACTTTTGACTGTACCCCATCGCATGCGATGAGTATCCTTCCTTCTATCTCTATCGTTTCATTGAATCTTTTAGCATAGATCTTTACGCCATTTTCAGTTCTTTCTGCTTTTATGAATCTAGTTTTCGGCATTAACTCCGTTCCGTTATTCGCAGCTATTTCTGCTAAACCCTTATCAAAATTTTTTCTGTTGAGAACAAATCCAAACTTTGCTTTTTTCACTCTTTTATCATCTAACTTTATCTCAATTCCTGAAGGAGATATAAGAGATGTATATTTTATTTTCTTCGATATCCATTCTTTTTTTGGTTTTATACCAATTTTTTTGAAAAGGCTCTCTGAAACTCCCTCCGCACACTGCTTTGGTACCCCTATCTCTGCCCGCTGATCTATAAGAACGGTATCACATTTACTATTGATCGCAGCCATACTCCCTGCAGGTCCTGCACCAATAACTATGAGATCTTTTTTCATTCTATCGCCCCCACAGGGCAGAACTTCTCGCATGTCCCACATTCCCTGCAGTTCTCAATTATAACCTCTCTTTCAGTAACAGTAATGCAATTAAAAGGGCACACACTGGCGCATCCACCGCACAACATACATATGTCCTTGTTTATCTTTACCATAAAGATCAATTTTCATAACATAATATAAAGTTATTGGAACTCTTACCTCCTGGAAGAGCATCAATATATCTACCCATTATCTGTTATAATCCCCATACTATACGGGAATACTGACAACTATTTCTGTCCCCTTCTTTGCATCCTTTATCTCGAATTTTCCATTGAATCTATCAAGAATTTTATTTATAAGATAAAATCCCATCCCCGTTCTTTTTGATAATGTTTCTAAATTCTTGAGAATGTCTTCTCTTTTTTCTTTCGAAATGCCTATACCGTAATCGTGTATGTGTACATTGCAAAAACCATCTTTTTCTTCTGTTCTCACATTTATGATCACAGGATCATGGAACGTGTACTCTATAGCATTTTCAAAGATGTTGAAGAATACTTTATCCAGTAAATCGTTAGCTTTGACATAGTATTTCTTGTCTATATTTAGTTTTACTTCTATTACTCTATCGGAATATCTCTTGATATTTTCTATAGATCTCTCTATAGATTTATTAAGGTCGAATTTTTCTATTTTTCTGTCTTTTATTGTCTTTAAAGCCTTTATATTTTCTGCAAGTCTTTTAGATCTCATTATAGCTTTTTTTATACCCTCAACATTTTTCTTTCTCGTCTCTTCGTCCTTTGCATTCTCAAGAAGATAAAGATGCCCCGAGATAATCTGATTGATGTTTCCCACATCGTGTCCCAAAACATCTGCATAGAACTCCGCTTCCTTTCTTGATTTTTCTCTTTGCTGTTCGAGGCGTTTTCGTTCGGTAATATCATTCACGATCACGATAGCTCCAACAAATTTAAAGCCTTTAAACAGTGATACTCCTTTCAAACTAAGATAGATCCTCTCTCCAGATACAGATATTGAGGATATTTCTTTGGATATCTCCTTTCCTTTTCTAAGCTCGTCAAAAATTGAGGATATCTCGTTTTCCTTTATTAAGGGAATCTCTCTTATATCCATTCCCATTGTATCCAACTCTTTTCCGAAAGGTAACCCCAGAATTCTCCTCATCTCTGGGTTTTCATACTCGACTTTCATTTCTTTGTTTATATTCATTATTCCTACTGGGGAATTCTCCAAAAGCTTTTTATTGAACTCAGAAAGTGATCTATATAGCCTCTCTGATTTTTTCAGTGATTCCTCTATCTTCTTTTGTTCTCTTATATCTACAAAAACGCCCATTGTACCAATGAACTTTCCCTCCTCAAATAAAGGGGCTGCAGAAACTATAGCAGGTATTCTCTCTCCACTGTTAGTTAAGAGAACAGTTTCATATGAGGATCTTCTCCCATATCTTCTTGTTTTTGTTTCTTCTTCCATCCGACTAATTTTTTCTGGAACAATGATCTCTTTCCAGTGTTTTCCCACAAGACTTTCATACCCTAACATCTTCCTTATTTTAGGATTTGCATACGTACAGAAACCTTTTTCATCCTCGACCCATATTCCCTCATTCAAAGAGTTTACAATACTTTCATTGAATTCTTTTAAAGATGAAAGCTCTCTGAAAAGTCTTGCATTCTCCATTGCAATTGCTGTTTGAGATGCTAAGGTCTCAAGTAATTTCTTGTCTTCTTCTGAGAAGGCATTGAGTTCTTTGCTTTCAGCATCCAATACTCCTATAACTTTATCTTTTATCTTTATAGGGACACATAGCTCTGATCTGGATCCTTCCAAGCCAAAAAGATATCTTTCATCTTTTCTCACGTCTGAAATATTCAAAGACTTTCCTGTTCTTGCAACATGAGCAGTAATACCTTTTTTCCCAGATATTGGGATTATAGTATCCATCTCAGGTTCTTTTAAACCTCTGCACTCTTTCAGATGCAGTTCATTTTTTTCTTCGTTCACCAAGAATAAATCAATATTACTAAAATTAAGGACTTTTTCCGCTGCATTTAATACAATTTTTGAGATCTGATCTATGTTCAGAGATAGAGCCATTTCCTTTGAGAGATTATATATTGCAGAAAGTTTTTTTTCCAGCTCTTTTTGCTTTCTTATATCTATTGTAACACCTATTAATCCAATGTACTTACCTTCTTTAAACAGAGGTGTTGCAGAAATTATAACGGGAACTTTTTCTTTATTTCTGGTGATTAAAAGTGTTTCATAGGAGGATGCAATACCTCTACTTCTTTTTTCACTCTCTCTTTTCATATGTTCATACTCAGAAGGATAGACAACTTCACTCCAGTGTTTTCCAATAAGTTCTTCCTGAGTGTAGCCCAGCATCTCCGCTTCCTTTGGATTTGCATATGTACAGAAGCCTTTTTCATCTTCGACCCAGATTCCTTCATTTAAAGAATTTATAATTGTTTCATTGAACTCTTTTAACTTCTTAGTTCTTTCTTCAGGATTTTCTGCATGTTCTTTCAGTTTATTTTCTGGCATTTTTTTACCCTTCAAATAACTCTATAACTATAGGATTACTTCAAATAAAAAACTTTTCTATGCCTGATAAAGAAATATAAAAATAACATAATGCATATAGAGAAGAATCGTTAGCTTTATATATTATTAGTTTGAGTATTTTGATATGAAGGAGAAAAAGAGTATGAAGAGAGTAATTAGTGCGGTTGTTGTATTGCTTCTTGTTGGTGTTTTACTGTTGAATAACGTGAGTTCACAGCCTGTATTAACTGTGAATGTAAGTGGTACTACAAGCGTGGAGATGTGTGTACAGTATGATTATGACATTAGTATACAGAATCCGTCTACAACTGAAACTGCCACAAACGTTGTGGCGGTAGCTACCATACCAGATGGGTTCAGTATCATAGACTCTGGAGGAGGAAGTGTTGTTGGACAGCAGATCACATGGAGTATCGGTACTCTGGACCCCTTAGAAACGTGGAACACAACAATTACCTTGGAAGTTACATGCACAGCAGTATCAGGTCAGATATTAGTGAATGTCACACATGATGGCGGCTCTTCTTCGGGATCGATTTACCTTTCTGTTCAGCCTGGAGCTGTCACCATTACGAAGACCCCATCTGT
>QMUN01000067.1 GCA_003660605.1 Thermococci archaeon | reverse complement strand
TTTTATATCGCATCCTGCAAGATCTCTTGTGGCTAGGTTTATTGCTGGTGTTCCCGAGATTACTGTGCCTTCAAATCCTAGATATACGTTATTTTTATCGGCAATTTCTTTCAATTCTCTGTATTTTAAGGCGATGGCTCCTTTATTCGTGGATACAATATGTTTCTTATTTTCAAGGGCTGTTCTGTAATGCGTAAGCCCAGGTTCACCCGTTTTCACATTGGTGGGCGTAACTTCCACAACTATATCCACTTCTGGTTTTTTTATCATTTCCACGCTTTCTAATCCTTTCTCCCTTGCTGGATAATCTATTATTTTGCCTTTTTCTTTATTCAATTTGAGCACTTTTCCGAGATCGAGCCCACTCGCATCATATATAGATCCTTTTATCAGATCGCATATCCCCAAAACATTGTATTCAAAATCATATTTATTTTTCAAATATTCCTTTTTGTTGTGCAGGATCTCAGCCAGCCCTGTACCAACAACTCCAAATCCTATAAAAACTATATTATACATTTTTTACCACCTTTTCTATATTATTTAGCGCTTTTTCTATATTTTCTAAAGAATTTGCATAGGAGAATCTTAAATATCCCTCCCCATATCTTCCGAACGCAGTTCCAGGCGTTGTAGAGACATTGGCTTTCTCTAAAAATAGTTTCCATACTTTTTCACTATTTCCGTACTGCGAAATATTTGGAAATGCATAAAAAGCTCCCTTCGGCATCACCGTTGGGATGCCTATCTCGTTCAGTCTTTTCACAATGTATCGCCTTCTTTTATCATACTCCTTTCTCATCTCTTCCACACATTCTTGATTTCCTTTCAATGCAGATATTGCTGCTTTTTGAGAAACAGCAGGGGCACATATTGTGGTATATGCTCCAATTACCCCCATCTTATTTATTATTTCTCTATTCCCAGCAGCGTATCCTACTCTCCATCCAGTCATAGCATAAGCTTTGGAGAAGCCATTTATAAGGACACATCTCTCCTTCATTTCCGGTATGGAGGCTATAGAAAAATGTTTTTCATCGTATATTAATTTTTCATATATCTCGTCCGTTAGAACTAAGAGATCGTTTTCTATTGCAATATCAGCGATTTTTCTCAGATCTTTCTCGGGAATAACACTGCCAGTAGGGTTTGCCGGCGAGTTTATTATCAGAAGCTTTGTTTTTTCAGTTATTTTTTCTTCCAGATCTTCAGGTTTCAAAGAAAACTCATTCTCCTCTTTCACATGTAGAGGTACCACTTTTGCATCGAGAAAAGCACTGACATATATGTAATTGAAGTACCCTGGATCCTGAACAATTACTTCGTCTCCAGGGTTTAAAACAGTTCGCATAAAAAGATCTATGGCTGCTCCAGCTCCGCATGTTACTATAATTTCGTTTTTAGGATCTACCTTAAAATCATTTTCTTTGTCAAGTTTTTCAGCTATTGCTTCTCTCAATTCCAAGAAACCGAAGTTCGAAGTATAATGGGTATATTTTGTTTTTAATGCATCTATTCCAGCTTCTATAATGTGTTCAGGGGTATCAAGATCGGGCTCCCCAATGGCGAGGCTTATAACATCTTTGTACTCTGAAGCTATGCTAAGCAGCTTGCCTATAATAGAGGGAGGCGAGTTCTCTATACTATCAGCTATCCATTTCATAAAAATCCCACCAGATTTAACTCTTTCAATTTTTCTTTTTTTGGTATCCCGTTCTCATCCCATCCTCGCATTTTATAGTACTCAGATAACATTTTTTCAAAGCTATCTTTTCCTATCTTAGCCTCGTCTATCTCCAATTTTTCTTCCATGATCCTTTTCGGGATAGTTTCGTCTTTTCTTGTAACTCCATTTTTTATGTTGAAAATTTTTGTCATGTTCCATATTCTCTCTCCTGTTTTCAAATACTCCTCTTTACTGTACCCAGAACCTGTGGCAGTATTCAATAATTCAATAAATGTGTTAACATTAAAAGGCGCAAAGTCGCAGAGAACTAATGAGAAACAGCACGCTCTTTCGTCCTGGTTTTCTTTAACAAACTTGGCTCTCCCTTCTATACCATATCGCGGTTTTAACTCACCTTCTATCTCAGCCCTCACAGTCCATACTCTCTGGTGACACGCTCCTCTATCACTTGTAGCATAAGCTAACGCCATTCCAAAAGAACCACGTGGATCGTATCCTGGAAACTCCAATCCCTTCGATTGTATGGCAAAATCTCTTCCTCCTAATTTTTCCGAAATTTTTTTAACACCCTCTGCAAGTTCATCTCCTATTCCTTCTCTGTAAGCTATCTTTCTTATCAACTCTCCCTGTTTTACAGGATCGTTGAAATCTATGTCCTCATCTATTATCTTTTTCTTTGCAGCTTCAATTGCAAACGCGACTATATTGCCGGTAGATATTGTATCGAGACCAAAGTCATCACAGAGATAGCCCAAATAAGCTACGCTTTCAATAGTCTCATTTCCGCAGTTGCTTCCTAAAAGTGCTATAGTTTCGTACTCGGGTCCTTCTAACTCGTATTTTTTTCCGTTAAATTCGAATCTTGTAAACTTGCCACATGCTATGGGGCAGTTAAAACATGATTTGTTCTTCACAACTATTTTTTCATGCATCGTTTCTCCAGATATATTCTCAGCCTTTCCAAAACATCCTCTCGAGAAATTGTACGTCGGTAAAAGTTTGTTTTCATTAATTGGATTTATCCATATTGGGGTGCCGTATTTTCTTCTCGTGGGTATAAAAGAATTCTCGCTTATAATTTTTAAAGATTTCTTCACAGCTTCTCTGAATTTTTCTTCATTGGCATAGCTAAGTTTTTTTGTTCCTTTTATTACAACTGCCTTTAAGTTCTTGGATCCCATGACAGCTCCTGCACCACCTCTACCCGCGTTTCCACCACGTGTTTCACCGCGGAGATCTGTATTTATGCAGGCAAACTTTACAAGCTTTTCTCCAGCTACACCTATGGAAAGAACTCTTCCTTTATCCTTTAACACTTTTTCAGTCTCAAAGGAATTTTTCCCCCAGAGCTCTCCGGCATCTTTTATTTCTACATCCTCATTTTCTATAGTGATATATACTGGTTTTTCTGCCCTGCCTTTTATAATAATAAAGTCGTATCCTGCTTTTTTCATCTCTGCACCAAAGTATCCTCCTACTTGTGAGTCGAGGAATAGCGAAGTTAAAGGAGATTTTGTAACAATGCACCATCTTCCTGATGTCGGAGCGAGACTCCCTGTTAATGGTCCTGTGCAGAGTATCAGGACATTATCAGAGGATAAAGGATCGATCTCAGGATTGATCTCATCAAAAAGAAGCTTTGCTCCAAGGCCTTTCCCCCCTATGAATTTCTCAGCATCTTTCTCATCTAAGGATTCCTCCGAAACTCTATTGGTGGATAGATCTATTCTCAAAATTTTTCCTGTATAGCTGTACATATAATCACTTTGGCACAGCTAGATCCTTCGGGCCCTGTTCCGATAATTTTAGCTCTGGATGGATCTTATCTATTATGTCCCTGATTATCTCTGCATACTTCACCTTCTCTCTTATAAGTTTGGCAAGAAAATCTTCTGATGTCCATGGTCTGTATATCCCATTGCCTGTTGCCAGAGCTGTTCCGGGCTCGATCTTAAAGTAGCAGGGTGAAGTAACTCTTGCAAGTTCTGGACCTTCCCAGAATCTATTAAATCCTCCAAATGATTCCGAGAGGAGTATATGAATATCCAAAGGTATTTTTACAGCCTTTCTAATCGATGCAAAGATTGGCAGAGATAAATCACCTAAGGGATTAAATGTATTTGCTCCTAAGGATTCTAGAACCTTTGCACCTGCAGCATTTCCGTGTCCAGCATATATAGAGACTTTAAAGACAGTATCTTTTGGTATGACTCCTTCCTTCCTCATCTGTGACAAAAGCCACAGAGCCCCCTCATCCATAACGAGGAATCCTCTGAATCCAATCTCTGTACATCTCGTAATATCTGCAAAAAGATACGAGAGATTGTCGCTACCTCTTATTCTTGCCCCAGAAAGCGCTCCTTCTGGTGTCGCTATCTGCCTTCCTACATCCCATCCGCTTCTTGGTCCGGGTGTCATTATAACTTCCATCTTTTTCTCTTTGGCCAATTTAGCAAAACCTTCCAGTTCCTCGTCATCTAAATATGTAGAACCCATCACAACACTTATTAGTCTATGTATAGGTACGTCTCTTTTCTCCATCTCGTCTACCAACGCTTCGAGAGTAGATAATCTTTCTACCCCGGAAATCTCCATTCTATAGTTTGCACCATCTGGGAATCTCAAGGGAGAAGTAGGCAGCTCATACAAGTCCCTTCCTGGCACTCCACATTTTTCCATAGCACTCCTTATTTTTTGTATATCCATACATATTCCTCCTAGTTATATTTCCTGAAATTTTTATTCTTTTCCTTTTTCAATACAATATACGACTTCTTTCTTTAAATATTTATCGAAATAACAAAAGTCATATAGGTTAGAAGCACATAATTGAGTTGGTATAAAATACAAAAGTTTTTAGATCTCAAGAGAAAAATTTTATATTTACTTCTGCGATTCTTTTACATGAATAAAAAACTCGTCCCCATAATAGCATCTCTCATTGTTCTTATCTTACTTCTGGACAAATTTTATTTCCTCTCCGTAGAAGAGAGAATGGAAAAACAGAGTTTAAAAGAGTATGAGTACATAAAAAATAAAAATCTGGAAGATACATCAATCATTAAGTTAGGGTATCTATCCATATTTATAGCCGATTTTGATACAGAAAAGAGTGAAGAAATTCTGGACAGAGTTATTGAGATACAGAAGGAGAATGGGGAGATAAGTGATAATGTTAACTCAAAACTTTCCACAGGTCTCTGCGTTTTTTCTTTAATTTATGGATATGAAAAAACGGGAAAAGAAAAATATAAAGAAGCTGCTTTAAAAGGCGGCGATTTTTTAATAGCAGAGATAGAAGAATGGAAAGCTACAAATGAAATAAAAATTACCGAGATATCAAAAAATGCCAGGCATGAAGGAGATCCGAAAAGCAGTTTAGAATGTTATTACTGGACGAGTCCAAATGATCTCGGGATCATGGCTCTGGGACTTGGAGCTCTAGCTCCTTACAACACAAAATATAGTGATTACGCAAGAGAATTGGGAGATGCATTATACAGTATGCAGTTAAAAAATGGAGGGTGGTACGACGGATATACCCAGATACCTGTGAGAAGAGATCAGTCTTCGTGGTACGTTGTAATGGCAATGCTTGGTATGTGGCAGTGTTATAAGAATCTGGGTGACGAAAGATATCTGGAAAGTCTTTTAGAGGCTGAAAATTGGTTTTTGAATATGTGGGATGGTGGTAGCGTTTACGATATTCTGGCATATGAAGAAAATTACAACACATCTCTATCCGAAGGAAGAGTTGAGATATCTGAAGATTTAAGATTTGATTATAAAAGATACGAAGAAACAAATGAAAGAGACTACGCAGCATCGTCTGAGTACAC
>QMUN01000066.1 GCA_003660605.1 Thermococci archaeon | reverse complement strand
GTGACCATTTTCCCCACTGTAGTTTTTCCACAGCCACTCTCGCCCACAAGAGCTAATGTTTTTGTCTCGTCTATGGTAAAATCCACTCCGTCAACGGCTTTTACGTACTGAGTTTGTTTTCCTCTTATCGAATCAAAAAAGGAAAGCTTTATTGGAAAGTATTTTTTCAAGCCTTTAACCTGTAAAATCGGATACATTTTTATCTCCTCACAATAAATGACATGCTGCAAAATGGTCAGCATCCACTTCTTTCATTTTCGGTTCTTCTTTTTTGCATATATCCATGGCGTAGGGACATCTTGGATGGAATCTGCATCCTGAAGGGGGATGTATCAGGTTTGGAGGTGTACCCGGGATATACTCAAGCCTCTCTAAGTCTTCGTGAAGTTTTGGAATAGCACCCAAGAGTTTTTGCGTATAGGGATGCACAGGTTTCCTGTACACCTTTATACTGTCACCTATCTCAACGAACTTACCTGCATACATTATTGCCAGTCTATCAACGACCTCTGCCAGAATGCTCAGATCGTGGGTAATAAAGATCGTCGAGATTTCGAGTTCTTTTTTAAGCCTTTTTAACAAGTTCATGATCTGAGCCTGGACGACTACGTCCAGTGCTGTAGTCGGCTCGTCGCAGATCACAAGATCTGGACTTAAAAGTAGAGCCATTGCAATGACCACTCTCTGCTTCATCCCTCCTGAAAGCTCATGAGGATATCTCGTTAAAATATCTGGAGAAAGTCCTACAAGTTCTAAATAATCTGTAGATTTCTCCATCGCATCTTCTTTCTTTACCCCTTTATGATACATTAAGGGTTCTGCCATCTGATACCCCACTGTGTACACAGGATTTAAGGCATTCATAGCTCCCTGGAATACCATCGATATCTTTTTCCATCTGACCTCTTTTCTCATCTTTGACTCTGAGAAATCTGTTATATCCATTCCAGTCACTACCATCTTTCCGCCTACGAGTCTTCCTGGATTTTGAAGCATTTTAAGTATTGCAAAAGCCAAGGTACTTTTACCGCATGCAGACTCTCCAGCAAGTCCCAGAGACTGTTTTCTGCCAATTGTGAAGGATACATCATCCACCGCTTTCACCGCCCCTCTTGTGGTAAAGAAATAGGCCTTTAAATTTTCTATGTTCAGTATTTCATCCATTATATCACATCCTCTTCATCTTTGGATTTAACACAGTATCTAAGGCAGTACCGATCATTACGAATGTTAATCCTACAATGGCTATAGCCAGACCAGGTGGAATTACCCACCACCATAATCCTTTTAATGTCGCCCCAGCGAACTGCGCATCATAGAGTATCTGCCCCCATGTTATGACAGTTGTATCACCAAGCCCTAAGAAACTTAATCCTGCCTCAGTGAGAAGTGCACTGGGTACGGACAATGCCATATTTGCAAATGCATAGGGCATTACCTGAGGGATCATATGTTTTATAATGATTCTTCTGTCTCTTGCGCCGAGGCATCTTGCAGCTTCTACATACGTTTCCTCTTTGATCTGCAGCCCCATACTTCTTGCTACCTTTGCTGTACCCGTCCAGTACAGTACGGACATTAGAATAATGATATTCCATATACTGGGCTTAAAGGCAGCAGCTACTAAAATCAATATAGGAAGGAAGGGTAAAGAAGCTACTCCTTCGTTGAACCTCTGCATAAGCTCATCTTTCCATCCTCCAAGATAAGCACTTGTGATCCCGAAGCTTATTCCTATGCTAACACTGAGAACAGCAACAAGCAGCCCAAGTGCCAGAGCCCATCTCAGTCCCCAGACTATTCCCTGGAAGAGATCTCTTCTGTTCTTTTCGGTTCCTAACAGTCCATAGACTTTGCCAGCAAATATACTCTTTGCCGATCTCGTATGGTCTCTCTCATCAAAGTAGAATACGTCTATAAGTAGTTTATACTCTCCTTTTAAAGGATCTGCACTTTCCAGAAGTATTCCTGGCTCAGTCTTTGAAAAAATGACACTCATTGGCTTTACAAAATCAGGACTTAAAACCTTCTCTAAATTCTCTTCTGTTTCAAAGTCCCTTCCAAAGTTGTATGTTTCTTTCTTTGCGGTGTCTGAAGCAGTGACAAGCACATTGATCTCCGCAACGTAATGATCATCTTCAGGTTTTCCAGTTTTGGAAGCTGCTGAATATAGTTTTATTGTTTTTCCATCTGGTCTTAATATGGACATATTTACCGTTGGAGGCTTTGAACTATTGTAGTACACAAGCTCTCCTTTGAATGTAAGATCCGTAGGAGGTATATCATATTTGTAGTTATATACAAATATAAGTTGATCTTGCTTTATACCTCCTCCAAGATCGGTGATCTTCTCTTCATAGTTGTCCATAATCACATGGGGACACATATCCTTTGACGTGAAATAGTTCATCCATGCAGGTGGAGCATTTACAGGGTTTTCATCCCAGTATGCCATATTTCTCCAGTTTTCCTTAGCTTCAGGTGTAGCTATAAGTGGAGCAAAAACTGCTGTTATAAGCAATATGGCCAGAACTATCACTCCAAAAATTCCGATTTTTTGGTGCCTGAATTCAAAAAGAAAATTTTTTATGCTTTGTTTGGTATCTTCCCATCTCATTTTAACACCTCTACATTCTCCCTGATACTCCTACCTTTATCCTCGGGTCTAAGTATCCATAGATAAGATCCGCAAATACCATGCCAAATAGATAGAGGAAGACAGTAACAAATGTCAGCCCCATGATTATTGTGATCTCATTCATCTGTATTGCCGTCCAGTAGAGCCTTCCCATTCCAGGCCAATTAAATACAGACTCCGTAATTATCGCACCTCCTATGGAACCTAAGAGTGTAAATATCGTCAATGTCACAATAGAAGGTGCTGCAGCTCTTAATACGTGTCCGTATATAACCTTTCTTTCAGGCACCCCTTTAGCTCTTGCTACCCTCACAAAGTCTTCCTGAAGTATCCCTATCACAAGATTTCTTGAGGTGTATGCCCAGCCTCCAAAACTCACAAAGACTATCGTGATCAGAGGCAAAAACATCTTATACAGTACCCCTCCTGCATACTGGAAAAAGTTCTCATACTGTGGTAGGGGATAAGAACTCGCCGGAAACCAGTGCAGTTTAAAAGCGAACAAAAGTATGAAAAGCATCCCTACCCACCACATTGGCAGGCTTAATGTCACTAACGCAAAAATAGAGATCCCTTTATCCAGAGAACTGCCAGCCCTTTGGGCAGATTTAAGACCGACAAGAATACCGATTATAGAGTATATAATTCCTGCAGTTGTAAATAGAAGAATAGATCTCGGTAAAACCTCCTTGATTATAGTGGAAACCTCTTTACTCCCTGTTGGAGACGGTAATTTATGAGATTTCCCAAAATTCAGAGTAAGAGTTCCCTTTGTTCTCAGCAAAACTCTTTCCACATAAGTCTTATCCAATCCATACATTTGAATATAGTACTCCCTCTTATTTTCAATAAACTCTTTTTGTTTTGTTTCACTCATTCTCGCAAATGCAGGATCTTTTGTGGCTGCCCTTACATTTTCTTCTATCTGTACCTTTAACTGATCCTCAGCTACTTTGTTAAAAAGTGCTGAAATTACAAATATAACAACTATTAAAACAACTAATGCATTTATAAGCCTAACGACTAAATATCTACCATATGCCATTTTTACACCTTCTTTTTTATTTTAAAATAAAAAAAAGAAAAAATTTATTTTTTCTTTGTGAAGAAGTACACCAGAGCCACAATGATTATTATGACGACAACAATGCCGACTATCGTTGTGGTGCTCATGCCTTCTTCAGGCGCCTCTGTTGGTGCAGCTGTCGTTACTGCTGGAGTTGGTGTCGGTGATTCTTCAGTTACCTGACTGAGAATTACCTGTGTCTTTCTTAGATCTGGGTATCCTCCTTCCTTGTATGCTGCTTTGACCTCAACTGTGTATGCTCCTGCACTCAGGTTAGCTGTTTTGCTACCAGGTATCGTAATCTCGAAGTTACCTGCTGTTTTCAATGCAGCTTTTCCTGAATATAGAACATTGTCAGAAGCATCTTTGAGATAGACATCCACATAAGCCACTTCTGCCGGCTCTTCTCTCGCATCTGGATACTCGATCTTGTTTGTAACTTTTACCTTCACTGGTATATCGTCACCCACTTTGACAGACGCTGGTATATCCACACTGTCTATGACAGATCTGGCGAGTGTAAGTCTCTCTGTCCAGTATTCTGGCTCGAATGGGTATGTCGGGTCTCTGAAAGCTTTGAGCACACAGTACATGTTTGCTGGATCGTAGAGATCCATGTAGAATGGACCGTTGGATATGAAGCAATGGCCATGTGCGTCAATCCAGTCTATACAAGCCTGATAGGCTGCTTTGGCTTCATCCACCGTTATATCCATTGCTGGTGGTAATTGTCCCTTCTGCCAGAATCTCTGCAGTGCCTCTCTCATATCCTCAACATGCATCTCTACCAAAAGATCAAATTGCGTTGTACCCTCTCTGTCAGAGTAGTCGTAATCTGTTCCTGATTTTGGTCCGTGAATCGCTACGAGGTAATCCGATGCTTCGTATATTGGCCACGGTAGATCGGGCCAGAAAGCGAAGTAGTCTGCAATTAAATCGTCACTTGCGGGGTGCTGGAAGTCGCCGTAAATCTCGAGAGTATCCTCGTCAACGAATTTTATACCTTTTATTCTGTCCAGGGTCTCTGACGTTCCCATTCCATAGTTTGCGTTGTAGTACTTATCACCCTCTTCATCTTCGTACGACCATTCGTAAACATGTGCAATGCAATACTTTATATCCTCCATGGTCATAGGCATCCCGTTGTGCCAGTTGGAGAACAGGTAATCGTATGTTACCTTGGAAACAGCCTTCACTCCAGAGCCTACCTCTACCCATTCGTTTGCTGCAGAGTCGTAAACAACATAGTCTGAGGGTACGTCCAATTCTCCTATCAGATCTTCTCCTTCGAAGTGGAACTTCTTCTCAACATCGAAAGTTACTCTTACAGGTATGGGCACTCCTTCTCCTGGATGTGACCATGTAGCATAATCTCTCACAGGTCTGTAGAGGTAGTTTGCATAGACATCCTCCAAGCCATCTATTGTGTTAAAGGCACCCATGAAGAGAGATCCTACCGATGAGTACTGCAGTACCTTCAGCTTGTTATCAGGTGTCTGAGCAGTCTGGAATACCCATCTTGATCCAAGTCCAGATCCTACATCGTATGCTATTCCAGTAGTTCTCTTGCTCGTTGGGTAGTATGACAGCTCTGTAACAGCAAAAACTCTAACAGCTTCCTGAATTGACAGCTTCACAGCTTC
This sequence comes from Thermococci archaeon, assembly GCA_003660605.1. Lineage (GTDB taxonomy): Archaea > Methanobacteriota_B > Thermococci > Methanofastidiosales > B48-G16 > B48-G16. Next base: position 189 of record QMUN01000066.1, on the reverse strand, counting down.
TCTCAGCGTATCCCAGTAATCCTGTTCATTTAGACACATACCGTTTAAAGCTTTCTTTGTAAGCTCATCCAATTCATCTTGCGAGTAATTCCACCATGTTGACTCTCCCAATCCTGGCATCCAGCCGTACCATGGCGCGTACATCTGAGTTACAGAACCCTCTACAAACTTCCATGCACTCATTGATAT
>QMUN01000065.1 GCA_003660605.1 Thermococci archaeon | reverse complement strand
TTATATATAGAACTTGCCAGATCCATACTTTTCTGAGCTTCTCCATGACCTATAAGAATCCTCTGAACTTTTCTGCTCATTGCCCTTACAAATCTCATTAATTGTTTCCTGTCAGAGTGTCCTGAAAATCCTTCTATGGTATGGATATCCATATTCACCTTTATTACCTTCGTTCTTCCATTACCCTCTCTTATAGGGATCTCGTTCCAGCCTTTTTGTATTCTCCTGCCCATCGTTCCTTCTCCCTGATAACTAACAAATACTAAGGTATTTCTTGGATCATCGGCAAGAGCCTTGAAGTACTCTACAGAAGGACCTCCTATGAGCATTCCTGATGTTGCTACAATTATGCACGGATCGCCCTCAATTATGTCCTGCCTTTTGGAGCTATTTCCAACACTTTCGAGAGATTTTGTAAGGAATGGATTTTGATCTTTTGTAAATATAAGCGATCTCAAGTTTTTGGAAAGATACTCCGGATAAGCTGTATGTATCGCTGTAGCCTCCCAGATCATCCCATCCACAAATATAGGCGCCTCTTTCAAAACACCTCTTCTCATATAATCTTCAAGGATCAGCATCACTTCTTGGGATCTCCCAACAGCAAGCGCAGGAATCAAAACCTTTCCCTTTCTCTCCAGAGTTTCATTTATTACTCTGATTAGTTCCTTTTCGGAGTCTTCCCTTGGAGATAAGATATCTTCTGCACCTCCGTACGTACTCTCCATTATTATGGTCTCTGCCCTTGGATAACTTATATCAGCCTTTGATAGAAGTCTTGATGTTGCAAACTTGAAATCCCCAGTATACAGAACGTTATGAAGCCCATTTCCTATATGGAGATGAACACTCGTTGATCCTATTATATGCCCCGCAGAGTGCAAAGTCAATCTTATATCTGGGGCTATATCCCTCACATCATTAGGTTCCAACGGTATTGTGTGCCTTATGGTCTCCTTGATCTCTTTGCTTGAGTAAGGAGCCGCTTTCTCCTCCCTCTGAGCAACATCTATATAATCTTTCTGGAGTAACGACATTAAATCCCTAGTTGGAGGAGTTGCATATACAGGACCATCGTACCCATATTTGTATAGGTAAGGCACAAAACCTGAGTGATCTAAATGTGCATGTGTTACTATAATGGCATCCAGCTCCTGATTTGATAAAATATACTTTATCTCGGGAATCTCTAAATGAGGATACGCCCTGCTTGGATTTTCAGTGGCTACATTGACTCCGCAGTCTAAAAGAATTTTACTTTCAGGTGTCTGCAGAAGGATCGCGGATCTTCCCACCTCTCTAAAACCACCAAGACATGTTACTCTTACCCAGTCGGTTTTAATATTTCCTCCCCTATATATCCTTTGACCTATCTTCTTCATAATCTGTTTTCTCTGCTCAGTGTTATCCCTTAAAGCTGCTCTAACACCTGCAATTGTGTCTGTCCTTATAGGGGGAGTTCTTATAACTCTTGGGGCCCACCTCACATGTTTTGTTATATCCCTCAAAGTTTCTCCTGATTTTCCTATTACAAGCCCTGGTTTTTTTGCTTCTATCGTTACTTCACATGTTACAGGATCAAATATAATATCTGTTATTCCTGCATCTTCTGGAACTACCCCTCTAATTTTTTCCGTTGCTTTTTCTTCGTCCAAAAGTACAGTCGAATCTGGTCTGATGACAACTCTCTTTTGAAGTTTTTTTGCAAGTTTTTTTATCAGATCGTTGTCTTCCATCATTATTCCAGGGTTCCTCGTGTAGATCACAATCTCAGGTCCCTCGAAACTCACCTCTGTTACCACTGCTCCAATGGGTACAACTTCTTTAATACTTTCTTTTATTTCGCTGAGAATTTGCTCTGAAGACAAATTATCACCCTCTATGATTTTATAAAAGCAGTTATCTTTTAAAAATTCACTACTAACCAATTATCCCTCTCCTTTAAAAACCTTTCGGTTTTGCTCTCTATGCATCTAAAAGAAAATTTTTGAATAACAAAAGAATTTAAGGCTTGATGAGAAATGGTAGTAAAATGAATTTAGAAAAAGAGTTTTTTGATCTGATTGAAAGATTAAAAAGAGAAGAAAATGCTTTGATTCTTGTAGAAGGTAGAAGAGATATGGAATCCTTGAAAAATATAGGCATAAAATATGAGATAATATGTATATCGCAGAGAAAAATGTACGATCTTACCCTAGATTTAGTAAAAAAAGACAAAAAAATAATCATACTGACAGATTTTGATTCCAAAGGTACCAAACTTTTTAAAGAATATAGAAAGGAGCTGGAATTTTTAGGAGCTAATATAGATGCAACTTATTATAAGAAGCTAAAATTTTATTCTAAGAAATTCATCAAAGGTATAGAAGATATTGACAATTTTTTACTCACTCACCAAACATCTCGCCCTTGTTCATATAATCCAGAATAATCCTCATGAGATCTTTTCCTTTTAAATGTCCCAATCCTCCTTCAGCACATGATACCTCGTTAAAATTCTTCACGTTATCTTTTCTCACATCTTTACTCCAGAAAAGTAGCGGTACTGGATCAGAAGAATGTCTTGCCAGCCTTACTGGCGTGGAATGATCGCCTGTGAGAAGCTTTATACAGTCCAGATTTTTTATTTCTGAGATAAATTTCGAGTCTATTCTTTCTATCATCTTTTTTTTGAGATCAAAATCCCCATCGTGTGAAGCAGAATCTGTGCCTTTTATGTGTACAAAAATAAAGTCATAACTATCGAAATTATCAAATACTGCCTTTGCTTTGGCTTTTAAATCTGTATTTACAGTTCCTGTAGCGCCTTTAACATCTATAATATCCATTCCAATATATCTAGCCACGCCTTTGTAAAGAGCTCCTCCAGCTATGCAGCATCCCTTTATATTATATCTCTCCTCAAAGCTTCTTATTTTCTCATAAATTCCAGCTCCTCTGAGGAGAAGATAATTTGCAGGAAGTTTTCCTTTTTTTTCCCTTTCTTTATTGATCTTATGTTCAGAAAAGATTTTATAAGCTTTATCCACAAGTTTGTTCACAACAGAAGCTGTAAAATCTGCTTTCTTTTCTAAAGGCTTGCACCTTAAAACTTTTGCACCTGTTTTATGTGGATCTATATCCGTAATTTTATTTGTGAGACCTTCACCTTTTAAGATAACGACACCTCTATGCTCTGTTGTATGCCTTGCAGAGATCTTAATACTATCTATCTCCATCCCATCTATACTTTCAAGAAGTTCCTTTAATCTGTACGCGTCTCTTCCTGCCCTTCTGTCCTGTATCACAAGATTATTATCAACAGTACCGAGGTTCACTCTGAAAGCTATATCTCCTTTTTCTAAGGATAAACCTGCCCCCAGAGCTTCAAAAGTCCCTCTTCCTCTATAATATCTATAAGGATCGTATCCAAAAAGAGCCAAGTGAGATGTATCACTTCCAGGGATTATTCCTCTATCTATTGTGTGCAAAACTCCGTTTATTCCGTTTTCACAGAGATAATCTATATTTTTTTTATTGGCTGCTATCAGCGGCGTTTTGCCTTCCCAGAGTCTATCACCAACACCATCTAAAATGATAAATAAAGCTTTCATGATAGATAGATGATCCACCTACATAAAAAATTTTGCATAGGGAAAACAGTTATAAATATAAATTGTAACTATGATCAGGTGTTCGATATGTATGGCTGGAATGGAAAAATCTTAAAAATAAATTTGACTAACAAAACTTTCAGAGTTAAAAAATACGACCTGAATTTTGCAAAAATGTACTTAGGAGGTAGAGGTTTTGCTGTAAAACTCTTATGGGATACTCTGGAGAAAGGGATAGATCCTCTATCAGAGAAAAACAAACTTATTTTTGCAGCTGGACCGATAACAGGACTGCCTCTGCCAAGTGCAGGAAAACTTGTTGTAGCAGCTAAATCGCCACTTACTGGAGGGTATGGGGATGGAAACATAGGAACAATAGCTGCCGTAAATTTAAGAAAGGCTGGGTACGATGTTATAATCCTCGACGGAAAAGCTGAGACACCGTGCTATATTTACATAAATGATGATAATGTGGAGTTTTTGGATGCTTCAGAACTTTGGGGTAAAGATACCTTTGAATCGCAGGATATTCTTGAGGAGAAACACGGAAAAAATGCCGGTATTCTATTAATAGGGCCTGCAGGGGAAAAGATGATAAAAATCTCGACGATAATCTCCCAAAAAGGAAGAGCAGGTGGAAGACCTGGAATGGGAGCTGTAATGGGATCAAAGAATGTGAAAGCTGTGATCATCAAAGGAACGAGAGATATCTCAGTATACGATGAAGAAAAACTCAGAGAGATGGGTTTGGAAGGGTACAAAGAGATCAAGAACAAGAAGCTCTACGATTTCTGGATATCGCAGGGAACGATGCAGGCACTTCAGTGGACAAATGAGAATTCGTGCCTCCCCACACATAATTACCAGGAAGGTATATTCGAGTTTGCAGAGAATCTTGATGGATATGCTGTGGCAAAAGCTAAGGTAGAAAGAAGAGGATGCCCTCTCTGCAACATGAGGTGTGGTAATACTATTCTGGATTCCGAAGGTGTGAAATCGGAGCTTGATTATGAAAATGTAGGAATGCTGGGATCTAATTTAGGAATAGGCAATCTAAAAGAGGTGGCTACGCTAAATAGAATGGCAGATGAACTTGGATTTGATACAATTTCCCTGGGAAGCGTTATAGGGTTTGCGATGGAACTATCCGAAAAGGGAATGATCTCTGAAAGAATAGAGTTCGGAGATTTTGAAAAAGCTAAGAATTTAGTAATGAAAATATTGAACAGAGAGGATATTGGGAAGGATCTTGCAGAAGGCGTCAGATATACCTCTGAAAAGTACGGCGGCAAAGAGTTTGCAATGCATGTGAAAGGCTTGGAGATCTCAGCTTACAACTGTCATGCATGTCCTGGAATGGCTTTAGCATTTGGTACTTCACCTATAGGCGCACATCATAAAGATTCTTGGGTAATCTCATGGGAGATATCGACAGATAGATATTCATACAGCAAAGAGAAGGTGGAAAAAGTCATCGAACTCCAGAGGATAAGAGGAGGTATGTTCGAGAGTCTTACAGCGTGCAGACTTCCGTGGGTAGAAGTGGGATTTGACCTCAGCTGGTATCCCAAGTATCTAAGCGTCGCCACTGGAGAGACATTCACTATGTACGATATGAATAAAATAGCTGACAGAATTTATGCTCTTATGAGAGCATTCTGGATAAGAGAAAACGGCGAGTGGGATAGATATAAGGATTATCCACCAGAAAGGTGGTTTTCTCATCCTTTAACAAAAGGAAACCTTAAAGGCCAGAAACTTGACAAAGAAAAATATGATGAGATACTCTCTATGTACTATGAACTCAGGGGGTGGGATGAAAACGGAGTCCCGAAAAAAGAAACTCTTGAAAAATTGGGATTAAAAGATGTAATAAAAAAAATCTTTTAATTTTTTTATTTTGGCACAAATCTAGTTAAAGGGTATATGTTTTCACAAATTACTCT
>QMUN01000064.1 GCA_003660605.1 Thermococci archaeon | reverse complement strand
TTTCTGTATAAGTATAGTTTCTGAAGCCTGCTTAATGGTGAAATAAATCTCACTGACCAAAGGTATCTTACTCATCCATTTATCTATATATTCTAAAGCAGATTTTCCAACCGAGACACTCGCAAAGATCCCTATTGCCAAGATAATGGCAAGTGAGATTATTATGGTAAGTCCTGGAATTTCAGGGAGATACCTGTAAAGAAACTCGGAAGCTATTCCTTCGATTATGGAGTTGATCCATGTAAAAATGTAGTAGAATATGTAAACAGTAATCACAACTGGAATCACGATCACTAATCCTGTTAACAGATATCTTTTCATATCTTCAAACATTTTATCACCTTCTCTATTTTTCTTCCAATATCCAGAATTTCATCTTCACTTCTTTTCCATATTTTTATTGTCTCTATAACAAATCCCTTTTCAAGGATCCTATCGAATCTTGGACATCTTGTAAATAAAGATCTTCCCGTATCAGGTCTTATCTCTTTATTCAGTATCTTCAAAACTTTTTTTGGAGATTCTGTTTTTACAAAGACAGAAATACCGTTAGAGTCCTTAAAAAAAACTTCAAAATTGAAATCCTTTAAGATTTTGTTATATTTTAATAACGTTCGAAGTTTGGATTCTGCATTTTCTATTTCTATATCCAGTTTTTCTTTATATCCTTGAGGTATTTTCATAAACTCAAAGATTTTGGAGTTTTCAATTCCTTTGTAAGTTGCAAATCCGCCCCAGCCACATTCCAAGATCTTAGGGCTCCCTGTTGAACAAACTACAATATCTCCCTTTCCAAAATTCTGGTACGAAAAACCTGATGATATATCTTCAATGGAGAGTATTTTATTTTTTTTGCAGTGAGAAATTATTTTCTCAACGTTATTTTCTACCAGATATCCTGAAAATGAAGAAAAAAAGAATATATCCATATTTTTTATATTTTCTGGTATTATCAGACCTTTTTCTGTCTTTATAAATCTATATTTAATATCTAAAAGCTCTGCAATCTCCAAAATATTGAAACATCCCTGATCTGGTATTCCGAGAGTTTTTTTTCTAAAAGGATGGAGAACGGAAAAGATAGCCATACTTCCCGATGGAGCAAAAAATATTTTATCAGTTCCTAAATAATCTTCTATTTTCATGATACAAACTCCAGCAAACTCCTTTCATTAACAACAGGATCATCTTTCAAACTGTAGATTCCTCTGGAATATCTTACAAAATATTCTTTATACTCTTTTCCCTGCATGTGCCTCGATAAAAAGGAGTAATATGTAGATCTGGCAAATCCGGGGCATTTTTCCTGTACATCTTTGGGTCTAAATTTGTATGATATCTTTCCTCTTATCCTCGCTCTCTTTATATCTTCAAGAAGCATACTTTTTCTCATATAATAAATAACGAAACAGATAAATTTAAAGTTTTACTGTCCATACAAGATCCTCAATCCAAAAACTATGCTCCATATCCCTATTGCTCCAGCGCCAATAATTTCCGGAACTGCTATAGCAGGCCACGAAAATCCAAAACATAGAAAAAGAGCTGTTCCTAACAATAAGACTGTAAATAATCCATATTTTCTTTCAGAACGTTTTCGCATTAATCCTATCCCGATCAAAACTAAAGATACCGTTGCAAAAGTATAAAAAGCTACAGATACACTCTTATGGGGAGATGTACTCTCAGGAAAGATGCCTATCAAAAGGAGAAAAACAATAGAGATCACGAAAAAAAGATTTCCTGCACGGCCGATTTTGTCTTTGGTTATTTTAGGAAGCCCGGATGCAAATATCAAAGACACCAGGGCAGTTACGATAAGTCCCATATTAAAGATAGTATTGTATGTCACCCCAAGAGCGCCGAGATCACTCAATGCATTCTCTCTCCAGGAGAACCAGGGGTGCATATAGATCGATAGAGATATAGCTATAAAAGCGATTACAGGTGCCAAGATACCACAGATTCCTAAAAATTTTCTTTGCATTTTAACTCCTCAATATTAACTTTTTGAGTGCACCTTTAAAAATATTGGGTGTGAAAGAAGCAGTTATAATTTTATAGGAAACTTTTTATATCTCTCTATATAAATCTAAAGTGCATCATATTTTGGAGGAAATAGAATGAAAATAGAGGAATTAGGTCCGAGAAATAGAGAGATAGAAGTGACCTTCAAAGTCGTTTCTATTGGAGAAGAAAGAGAGGTAGTGTCCCGAAGGGACGGATCCTCGCACAAATTTGTAGAAGCTATAGTTGGAGATGAAACTGCCACGGTCATCATGACATTGTGGGATAATGATGTTGGAACATTGGAAGAAGGAAAGACATATAAATTGGAAAATGGGTATACTAGCCTCTTTAGAGGGGCTTTAAGATTGAACTCAGGGAAGTACGGAAAAATAGAACAAGTAGATGAGGATATAGAGGTGAATTCTGACAATAATATATCCGAAAAGATATTCAAGAGAGAATTTAAAAGAAGATATTGAATATATTTTTATTTCGATAAAAATCAACAGAGTTCGAGCTTCAATAAATTAACTTGGGAAGTTATGCGCGAAGGTGATTTCTATATTAGCACAACAGATCTTACAATAGTAATCTTTTTAAAGTGAATAGATACAGTTATTTTCAGAGGAATACAAACACAGGTTTCACAGTTCGTTTTTGTGCCTTGTTTTAGTTCCTTGGAAAAGTTCAGGCTCCATAGTCTGAGGAGATGAGAAAATGAAAGGAACCGTCAAATGGTATAATTTTAGGAAAGGGTATGGTTTCATTGAAGGTGAAGATGGAAAGGATGTCTTTGTCCACCGAACTTCCATACCAGAGGGAATATCCCTCAATGAGGGAGACCAAGTTGAATTTGAGGTAGAAGATTCAGATAGAGGACCGAAGGCAATAGATATAAAGAAGTTATAAAAAGTAAATTTTGGAAAATGTGTTAGAAGAATTAACCTCTCACTTCTTTCCTTTTTAATTGTCTTAGCTACTGCTAAATCTTTCTATTTTTTATTATTTTTCTGCAAAACTTACAGATGGCAATGTAAAGAGTGCCGCAGGGATCATTCATATATCCATTTTTTATATTTATTCTTTATCCGACGATAAGAATTTCCGGTTTTAACAGCATTATTAATCCTAATAAGAGCATTATTGCCCCGCTCACCAATTTCAAAATTCTTCCCTGTCGTTCTGTAAATTTTCTTCTCCCCATGGTCACCACAAAGGAGACAACAATGATCATCAGCGGCACCACATACACGGCATTATACAGCACTAGATATAAATAGTATTTCAGTGCGGAGAGTGCGTTTAACGTTAGAATTCGTGTATATATTGCTGGAAATCCAGCAGTGCAGAGCAACTCTATAAGATTGGCAAAGAAGGCAAGAGCCATTGTTCCCAGAATCAATGCAAAGGTGCTTTCTTTTTTGAGAAGCCCTCTCATTCTCTTCATCAGAGACGGTTTTTTGGAATCAGGTATGGTAAGAGAGACTCCCCGTTTAAAAAAGAAGAAATCTTTTACATTAATTATACCCACTGTTATTGCCAGAATCGCTATAGCAATTCTCATCACATCCACATACCCCACTAACAAGAAAAAATTCAGCCATGCAGCCATAAACATGAAATATACAATTCCAGATGTGATTACAAATGTTACTCCGACAATGAGCATTCGTTTTTTGTCCCGCATGTAGATCAAAAAAGACATCAGAAAACATAGCACCCATATAGCACAGGGATTAATTCCATCGAGTCCTCCCACCATGATAGTTAAAAGAGGAAGATTAATCTCAGAAGGATATACATCGCCTATAAATGGAATGGATATTTGTTCTTCCTCTTTATTTTTTTCTCCTGAGACTATCTCTCCTGTTTCAGAGTCTATTTCCACGGAAATTTCTATATCTTTTACTCTCCACCGCACCATGTAATTATTGGTACCATATTGAATATCTACGATATACGATGCATTGGGATACTCCTCCAGAAGAGAAATAACTTCAGGTACTGTTTTTGAAATCTTAACTGCCTCTCCTTTAGAAATCTTCCCTATACCTTTCACCTTATCGATGGGGTCTATGCATCCATGTTCAAGACAGTAATCCAGTTTTTCTTTTATTTCCAGGCCTGTAGTTTCTTTATCGACAAATCCCGATACGTAATCGTTCCCTATGAAGATTAGGGGGGTGATAAAGGTTACATCGTAAGCATCACAAAACTCTTTCAAAAGATTGTACTCTTCTATACTTCCTGTTGCCTCGTACATTATTATCTCCATTCCCGGATAATTATCTTTTATCTCGTTGAGATACTCTTTTTCAGCTTCACAGTGGGGACATCCTTCGGACCAGAACAAATAAACTTTAAAATCATTATTCTCAGAGTTAACAAAAGGGATTATGATGAATATCAGTATAATGAAAGCCATCTTTTTCATTGTATCACCTTTCAATAGTAATTTGAGAGGAGTTTATAAAGGTTTTGTGATCTCGATGAGTATGTAGAGTCTTTGATATCATTTTTCGACGAGCCTCACTTCTTCTATTCTATAAACGCCAGAATATTTTGAGTAAGTTTTGCTTGCTTTTGTTATCTCTATTCTCTTTTTAAACATGGGCGCATCATAGACAAATGTTTCTATTTCGCCTCCCTCGCCGGAAGGACTGATTTTATGTCTTTTTTGAAGTTCTTCCAATTCTTTTATAGTCTTTTCATCAATTTCTCTCCCAAGCCATGTTTCATCAAAAGGATAGGCAAAAACACCTGTAATTACAGTTTTAAAACCTGCAGAAACCAATTCCTTCAGAAGATTCATCTGATTCATCTGCCATATGGGATTAAAGCACCCTATATCTAAATCATTACATATTTTTTGAATTCTTGAGCTCTGGTAAACGGATTCTATTGCACCTGTAACGACTCCCTCTATTTTGTATTTTTCTTTCCCAATTTCAATCGCTTTTTTTAGGTCTTTTAATTCTTCTTCTTTTTTTCCTTCTGTTTCTTGGATGATCAGAGGAATATTCATAATCTCTGCCTGTATTTTTGTTAAAGCTATATTCGGCGTGTGAAACATATAACTCTCTTCATTTCTTGAAATTATTGATATCAAACAGACTACGTCATATTTCTTCATCGCTTTATAGCAGGCAAAACAGGAATCCTTTCCTCCTGAGAACAGTACTCCTAATCTCATATATATGTTATTCACAGGATTTTTATATATGTTTCTGGTTTGTGTGTGCAGTGTATAGAAAAATATATAAACTAAGACACAAATTAAAATCTAATGTCTGAAATATCACTTAACAAAAAGGAGCTAGAAATAATTGAAAAACTTTTAGAAAATCCTAAGGCTAGTTACAAATCCATATCTAAAAAAACAGGAATCCCCTCCTCTACAGTAAAGTATATAGTTGATAAGTTAGAAGAGACAGGAGTGATAGAGTTCAAAGTAGATGTGAATGTGGAAAAATTAGGATTCAAGATAGCAGACTTGGGAGTTGCTATAAATTCTGAGGATAAAGACAAAGTTCTAGAG
>QMUN01000063.1 GCA_003660605.1 Thermococci archaeon | reverse complement strand
GACCCACTTTCTATAGGTTTTGAAATAGGTATACCAATAGTTTTTATGATGATGTTTTGGTCCATTGGAAAGAATATGGGAGGAGATATTTTCACCGCTACCATGCTAACGCCTGCAGTGGCGGTCTTTAGTTTTGCACTCTTAACGATGTTTTCAGCCATAGTGCTTGCCAGAGATAGACAAAGTGCACTTTTGTCGAGGCTTCTTACAACTCCATTAAGATCAAGCGACTTCATTCTGGCATATTCTTTACCATATATTTTAATAGCGATTCTGCAGATAGGGGTATGTTTTGTTATAGGAGTTTTGCTTGGACTTGAGGCCTATGGGAATATAGTTTTGGTTTTTTTCATCCTTCTTGTCATGGCAATATGCTGTGTAGGTTTGGGTTTGATCCTCGGATCGATTTTCACTGAGAATCAGGTATCGGCCGTAGGTTCAGCAGTAATAGTCTTTGCATCACTATTTAGTGGAGCCTGGATGAATCTGGAAATGATAGGCGGATTGTTCCAGAGCATAGGGAATGCTTTCCCTTTTGTCCATGCTGTTGATGCTGCGAGAGACGCTATCTCTGGATCTTGTTTCTGTGAAATTGCAGCCGATTTCTACTGGGTGCTTGGCTATGCCTCAGTCTTCTTTGTTCTGGGTATTCTTTGTTTTAGATGGAAAACAAAAGGATGAATAATGCAATAAAATTATAGGAAATCAAAAGAGAGGAGATCGAGATGAAAGAAATTGATTACAGATTTATTGGTGCATGTGGATTATATTGTGGTGAATGTGATGTATACCTGGCCTTTAAAAACAACGACCAGAAACTCAAGGAAGAAATTGCCAGAGATCATAATCTCAGATCCTCTTATGTTCATGTATGTCTCGAATGTCCAGAGTTTCCCTGTGAGATGCTTGATGAATTTCACAAAAAGGATTATCAGAAGGCAAGAAAAAAACTGTATAGAATGAAAGAAATCGGCGTGGAGAAATGGCTTGAGGAGAAGCAGAAGTAACAACACTTCACTAAATTTCATTCTATCTTACCTCCCCAAAACTTTTTCCAAAAATTGGCCAGTATAAGTATTTTTCTTAACTATCTCTTCGGGTGTTCCTTTTGCCACAACATATCCACCTTCATCTCCTCCTTCAGGACCTAAGTCTATTATATAATCTGCATTTTTTATGACATCCGGATTATGCTCTATTACTATAACAGTATTTCCTCTATCCACTAATCTATTGAGAACGTTTAAAAGTTTCTTTATATCATCAAAGTGTAATCCAGTAGTCGGCTCGTCTAAAATATATAACGTTTTTCCTGTAGCTTTTTTGCTCAGCTCTTTTGCAAGTTTTACCCTCTGGGCTTCGCCGCCAGAGAGAGTAGTAGCAGACTGTCCTAATTTTATGTACCCCATCCCCACATCGTAAAGTGTCTGTAAAACTCTCTTTATTCTCGGGATGTTTTCAAAGAATTTCAGTGCCTCCTCGACACTCATATCAAGAACGTCAGCTATATTCTTTCCTTTGTATCTTATCTCAAGTGTTTCTTTGTTAAATCTTTTACCTTTACACACATCACATGGTACATAAACATCTGGGAGAAAATGCATCTCGATCTTTATCAATCCGTGTCCCGCACAAGCCTCACACCTTCCTCCCTTTACATTGAAACTGAACCTTCCAGGAGTATATCCTCTTATCTTCGATTCTGGAAGAACAGAGAACAATTCTCTTATAGGTGTAAAGGCACCTGTATACGTACTAGGGTTTGACCTTGGAGTTCTTCCTATCGGCGACTGATCTATAACAACTACCTTATCTATATTTTCAAGCCCTATTATCTCCCCATACTCCCCAGGTTTTTCCCTAGCTCTGTAAAGTTTCTGAGCTATTGCTCTATATAATGTATCGTTTATAAGAGAAGATTTTCCAGAGCCGGAGACACCTGTAATACAGACAAAAACCCCTAAAGGTATCTCAACAGTGATATTCTTTAAATTGTTGTGTCTTACTCCAGATATTTTTAAGAATTTATCTGCTTTTCTCCTTTTTTTAGGAATTTCTATCTTTAATTCTCCTTTCAGATATTTTCCTGTAAGAGATTTTGAATTGTTCGTTATATCTTCCAATTTTCCCTGTGCAACAACAAAGCCTCCATGCTCTCCAGCGCCTGGTCCCATATCCACTATATGATCAGCGTTTCTTATCATGTTTTCATCATGCTCTATTACAATCACTGTATTGCCAAGATCCCTCAATCTCTTTAAAGTCTGGATCAATCTTGTATTATCTCTCTGGTGTAAACCTATAGATGGCTCATCGAGAATATAGAGAACTCCTACGAGACTTGAACCTATCTGTGTGGCTAACCTTATTCTCTCTGCTTCACCACCGGAGAGTGTAGCAGATTTTCTATCTAATGTGAGATAATCTAATCCCACTGAGATCAGAAACTCTAATCTACTTTTTATTTCTTTCAGAATCTGTTTTGAGATGATTTTTTCCCTCTCTGTCAGCTTTAACTCATTAAAAAATTTGTACAGATCCTTTATCGACATTTCTGTAAGCTCAATTATATTTTTTCCTTTTACAGTAACAGCCAAACTCTCCTTTTTAAGCCGTTTGCCATGACAGAAGGAACATGCTTTCTCGTTCATATATTTTCCTATCTCGTTTCTGATATACTCAGAGGATGTCTCTCTAAATCTTCTCTCCAAATTTCTTATTACACCCTCAAATCCTCCTTCGTATGTCCATTGAGAGGTTTCTCCTTTAAAAGAAAACTTTATCTTATCTTTCGTACCATAGAGGATTGTATCAACTACTTTTTTATCCATATCTCTAATAGGCGTGTATACAGTGTATCCATAATGTTCCACGACAGTTCTGAGCATTTTCATGTAATATGTATCTATATTATTCCCCCAGGCAGTTATAGCACCTTCAATAATAGATAATGATCTATCAGGAATAACTAAATCGGGATCGATCTCGATTTTATATCCCAAGCCTTTGCATTCCGGGCACGCCCCGAAGGGGGAGTTAAAAGAAAATATCCTCGGCTCTATCTCTCCAAAGCTGATATTGCAATCTGGACATGCAAATTTTTCGCTGAATAGATATTCTTTATCGGAAGAAATTAATATAAGACCATTTCCTTTCATTAAGGCGAGTTCAACAGCATCAGCTATCCTTGTCTTATCTTTAGATTTTTCTAAATTTATCCTGTCTATTAAGACTTCTATATTGTGTTTCTTTTTTTTATCGAGGACTATCTCATTCTCAAGATCAATTATCTCTCCATCAATCCTCACTTTACCGAATCCCTCTTTTCTTAAATTTTCGAACTCTTTTCTATACTCACCCTTTTTTCCTCTGGCTATAGGTGCAAATATAATTATTCTTCCTTTAAAATTCATTATGTTCTCAATTATCTGCTGTGATGTCTGCTGTCTGATCCCCTTTCCGCAAATAGGACAGTGCGGCACTCCTATCCTTGCAAAAAGAAGCCTTAGATAATCGTATATCTCTGTGACAGTTCCTACAGTAGATCTCGGATTTTTTGATATTCCTTTTTGTTCAATCGATATTGAAGGTGAAAGCCCCTCTATGTACTCAACATCTGGCTTATTCATCTGCCCCAAAAACTGGCGTGCATATGCAGATAAAGATTCAACATATCTCCTTTGCCCTTCTGCGTAGATTGTATCGAATGCCAACGATGATTTTCCAGATCCTGAAACTCCTGTAACTACAATAAGTTTGTCTCTTGGAAGCTCTAAATCTATATTCTTGAGATTATGTTCCCTTGCACCTACTATCTTAATACTCGTCATAATTATCCAAAAAGAGGCATTATAAGGCTTTTACGTTTTCAAAATGGATAAAATCGCAGTGATGGACAATTATTGCTTCGGGAGTCCTTTTTACAAAATCTCCTTCCTTAGAATGTGCTGCGATAATATTGATTACTCCCATAGGAAGATCAAACATCATTGCAATGCCAGCACCTGAAACGGGATGCCTCACCAATTTTCCAAATGAGCTCTTTACAGTTTTGTCTCCCCTTTTTTCAAACTCCAGGAACTTTCCTATATCGTGAAGAATTGCTCCTGCCACCAAGTAATCCATATTTATTCTGAAACCTCTCTCTTTCATAACTTTCCCCGCATTGTAACTAAGCTCGGTCACTGTATTTGTATGGTCTATAAGATTTATATCAGTTTCAGTAAGCAAAGTAAAGGGTATATCTTTTATTTCTTTTTCATTCCATTCTTTTAATGCATATTTTATTGCCTTTTCTACCTTATCCTCTAGATCTTTATCACTTATTTTTTCAATATATGGAAATAATTCCTTAATTTTCATTCCTTCACCTCCTTGACTATATCTATGACGCTGCCGTCTCTATACTGTATTACAGCTATAATCTTATCTGTTGTTTTCGGTTTTTCAGGTTCTCCAGCTATGTCATAAGCCTCTTCCTGCAACTCTTTTATATCCCGCAGATCGAGATCAGCAGCTTTAAGTTTTTCCAAAAGATCCTTTCTTCTTGGATTTACAGCTATCCCCACATCAGTAACAACAACGTCTATAGTTTCTCCAGGCGCTGTCACAGTGGTAACATCCTTTACTATAACGGGTATTCTATCTCTTAAGAGTGGTGCTGTGATTATGCAGATCTTTGCACCAGAAGCAACATCTTGATGCCCTCCTATTCCATGGAGAAGAAGGCCATCAGAGTGTGTATTGACATTTACATTGAACTTTGTGTCTACTTCCGTAGCCCCAAGAAAAGCTACATCTTCCTTGTATATTGCATTTCCTCTTGAATTGTAATTTGCATAAAAACTCGGGTCAACTATGACATGTCTTGGGTTTTCTCTCAGAGATTTTATAGCTTCTTCATCAAAACACTGCCCCTCAAGAAGACATCTTACTCTCCCTTTCTTTAGGATATCTACGAGATATTTTGTACCTCCTCCCATTCCAAATCCCCCCACAATGTCCTCTTCTTCCATGGCTTCTCCAAGATACTTTGTTACCGCGAGAGATATTCCCCCTGCACCTGCCTGAAAGTTGAACCCGTCTTTAAAACATCCAGAAGCCCTTATCACATCAACAACTGTTCTCGCTATCTTTAATCTTCTTGGAGATCTCGTTATTCTCAATGTTCCTGATAATATTCCTTTAGTATCTCCTATATTATCTTCTATTACTACATGATCAACGTCTGTCTGGCTTATCGTCATAGGGAATGCGGGATAATCAACGAGATTATTCGTGACAACGATAACTCTGTCAGCATACAGTGAGTCTACTTTTGAGTATATTAAGGGGCCACAAGGTGTTGGTCCATATATACCATTTGCATTTCCATATTCATCAGCTGTAGGCGCCGCTATAAATGCCACATCTATATGTACCTCCCCCGCTTCTACCGTTCTGTATCTATTCCCATGTGACCTGAGTACTCCTGGATAATCCATGATGCCATGAGAAACAGCTTCACCTACGGGACCATTCATGCTACCTTCAATCCTGTTTACAACACCTTTTTTTATATGT
>QMUN01000062.1 GCA_003660605.1 Thermococci archaeon | reverse complement strand
TATATCCATACTCAAATATTTCATTATCTATCTTGTATCAGCTATGATAGCGATCTTTATTGCAAAAAAAGTATTGGAAAGAGATGAGAGTTTGAAACTGTGATTATATGAGAAAATATGTAGATCTTCCCCTTCATGGTGGAAAAGCCCCTTACTGGCTTGTAAAAAGGATGAAAGGTTTAGCTGCAGAGATATTTAAAATAATGATCAACGATTTCGGCACCGAAGAGAGCTTAAAAAGAATAGCAGATCCTTACTGGTTTCAGGCTTTATCATGCGTTCTCGGATTCGACTGGCACTCTTCAGGCACTACAACAGTAGTTTGCGGCGTTCTTAATGATGTTTTTTCCTCAGAAATCGGAATCCAGGGAGCCGGTGGTAAAGGTAAAGGGAGAAAGACTTTAAAGGAAATAGAAACAAAATCCGATTCCTTCGGATTATCGGAAAATAAGATGAAGACTCTTAAGTATGCAAGTAGAATGACGGCAAAAGTAGATTCTTCGTGCATTCAGGATTTTTACTCCATATATCATCATACCATATACTTTGATGAAAAAGGAAGATGGTGCGTTGTGCAACAGGGAATGAATCCCAAGAGGGGATACGCAAGAAGGTATCAGTGGTACTGTACATCTAACTTTGTTGACAATCCCGAAAACAAAGTATCAGGTATAAAAGAAAAAGACGTTCTCAATCTCGTTGACAAGGACAGTGAAAAAGTTAGGAAAACGAATCTCGACTTGGTTAAGACAGATATAAACAAGATAAAATCAGAGATCGAAAGATTATCCGTACCAAAAAATCAGGAGACTCTGGACATATGGACAGGAGAAAAAAGGGAAAGATACAACTCAATGCCCCTCTACATTCTGCCAAAAAAGGTAAACTGGAATGCTTTAAAAAAAGCTTATGAGCATGATCCGAAAAGCTTTGAGGAGCTTCTCTCGTTGGAAGGAATAGGAGGTGCAACATTGAGAGGATTGACATTAGTTTCTGATCTCATCTATGGTGAAGAGCCTTCATGGAAAGATCCTGTAAAGTACAGTTTTGCATACGGAGGAAAAGATGGAGTTCCTTTTCCTGTCAATAGAGAAGCTATGGACAAATCGATAAATTTTCTACACGATATTGTTGGAAATATAGAAAATAAGGAGAAAAAGAAAGCTCTTAAGAGATTGAAAGATTTTTCTGTTAGAAAGACGTAGTTTCTCCTTTTTGTAGAATAGAAAAATCATATAAACAAAAAAGATCAATAAGATATATGTATGAAAATACGATCTCATGGCTTCTTGAGGATGAGAATCCCTCTGTGAAATATTTTACTTTAAAGGATCTTTTAAATAAAGAAAAAGAAGCAAAGGAGGTAAAAAAGGAAATTCCGCAGTCTAAGATAGTAAAAAAAATATTTTCAAAACAGAACGAAGAGGGTTTCTGGGAGTCCAGAGAAAATCCATATATCCCAAAATACAAAGCTACATACTGGCAGATAATGCTCCTGGGGTATCTGGGAATGGATAGAGACGACGAGCGAGTGAGAAGAGCCTGTGAATATATTTTTAAATTTCAGCAAAAAGAAGGAGGATTTTCAGAGACAGGAATAGAAAAAGCAAAAAAAGAGTACGAATACACAAAAGAGAGATGCTTAAAAAGAGGAAAAAAACCGCCAGATGAAACTAAATTTGTAGACGATCTAATTCATCAGATGGAACTCTCTTGCCTGACAGGAAATACTGTTTCTGCACTGATCCGCATAGGATATGAAAACGACAAGAGAGTTTTAAAGGCGTTAAGATGGCTGGCAGATATACAGAACAGAGACGGAGGATGGCTTTGTCCTTACTGGAAAGCGCATATAAGAGATACTCATTCATGTTTCTACGGAACTATATGTGCGTTGGAGGCTTTTTCCGAAGTAAAAAATGTTTTTAAAGAAACCATAAAAAGAGGCGTCGAGTTTCTGCTCATGCACAGACTGTACAGGGCGGATCATCATAATTTTGAAGTAATAAATAAAAAATGGCTTGAATTATCATTTCCATGGTTTTATAGTTATGATATCTTGAGAGGTTTATATGTTCTGACAAAACTTGGAATAAAGGATGAAAGAATGAAAGATGCTGTCAAAATCATAAAATCCAAGGAAAAAGAAGGAAAATGGATACTCGAAAAAACTCCAAACGGGAGAATGCATACAAATATTGAAAAGAAAGGTAAAGAAAGTAAATGGATAACTTTAAATGTTTTGAGAGTTTTGAAAAGGATGGGAGATTTAGTATGAAAAAAATAAATATTGGAATACTATCGTGTATAATCGTGGTATGTGTGATGGCAGGATTCTACGTTATTTCGAGAGAACCGTCTATGAAAGAAGAAATTTCATCAGGAGATAGGATAATCCTTCCCCAGCCAAGATATGATAGCGATATCTCAATCGAGAAGGCATTACTTGAGAGAAGATCAATAAGAGATTACAAAGATGAGCCTTTATCACTCGCCGAGGTTTCGCAGCTTCTTTGGGCTGCGCAGGGGATCACGGACGAAAGAGGCTTTAGAACATCTCCCTCTGCGGGTGCACTATATCCATTAGAGCTGTATGTTGTCATCGGAAATGTGGAGGGGATATCCAAAGGTATTTACAGATACAATCCCGAGGAACATGAACTGATAAAGATTGTAAATGGAGACAAAAGGAATGAACTATGCGATGCTGCTCTTGGGCAGGCATGTGTCAAAGAAGGTGCTATAAGTATTGTATTTTCCGCAGTTTATGAAAGAACAACAAAAAAGTACGGCGAGAGAGGTATAAGATACGTTCATATGGAAGCAGGTCATGCAGCTCAAAACATATATCTTCAGAGTGTTTCTCTGAATCTGGGAACGACTGTTGTCGGAGCTTTTAATGACGATGAGGTGAAGAAAATTATAAAAATGGCAGACGAAGAACATCCCTTATATATCATGCCTGTAGGAAGAGTGTGAGGATAAGAGTATAATCCTATAAAAGAGCAATTGTATTCAAACATTAGCCTGTTCTCCTCACGATTCATTTCATAAACAGTATTGTGACACCTACCACCGCGATTACAGCACCGAGAATTCCTCGTAGATTTGTTTTCTCTCCATAGAGTATCCATACAGAGGGAATAACAAGTATGGGCATGAGAGATGTAAGAGTAGAGGCAACACCTGCTGCAGTATAGGTAACAGCGATCATTGAAAGCCATACGCCGAGGAATGGTCCTGTTCCTGCACCGCCCATAGTAAGCATCATAGCTTTTCTATCAGTATATAGTTTCAGTATGCCAGATGGTTTTTTTATAAAAATGAAAATTATCCATACAATCAAAGTTGCTGAAATCATTCTGATAAGTGTAGCTGAGAGGGGATTGAGAGGTATTGATTCCAGACTGACCATTCCATATTTAGAAATAGTATACCCGACACCCTGACCGATCGATCCTACCAATCCAAAAAAGATTCCTAAAATCTTCTTTTCCTCTGGGATACTGCTTATTGAATTTTTTTCTCTTTCTATGACCACGATAATGATCCCTAAAAGTGTGATGAATATCCCAATAAGAGTCTGGAATTCCAGTGTTTCATCAAGAATAAAGTAGGCAGAAATAGTAGAAAATACAGGCGCCATGGATGCAAGGAGTACACCCCTCCTTGGACCTATAAGCACAAGTGAACCTAAATATCCAAAATCACCGAGTGCAAGTCCTAAAAAACCACTGAAACTCAGATAATACCACTGAAATCTTGTTGCCATGGGAAAAACTGTTCCAAAGATTATAAAATGTGTCACGCATATCAGTAATATAGCAGTACTTACCCTAATGGTGTTAACACTCAACGCACCGATCTTTTTTCCTGCCGATGCAAGAAGAATAGAACTCATTGTCCACAGAACTGAGGTGCATAAAGCAGCTGTTTCTCCAATTAAATGGGGATTCATATTTTTCTCACCATTGATAGTTAGACGTAATCTGTGAAGACTGCTTTTAAATTTTTCCTTGTTCATTGGAAATCGATAGATATTTAAATTCTCACAAAAAAATAAAAAAATGGAAAAAATAATAGGTTTTTGTGGATTGATCTGTAGTGAATGCCCAGCGTATTTAGCAACACAGAAAGACGACGATAACGAAAGAAGAAAAGTCGCTGAGACGTGGTCAAAAGAGTTTAATGCCAACATGAAACCAGAAGATATCAATTGTGACGGATGTTTAGTCACAGAAGGGAAACTTTTCAGTCATTGTAAAGTTTGCGAAAAAGTGTGAACTCTAGACAAAGAAAATGTGTTTACCTTTTTACATCACTCCATCATTAACTTTAAATACCCTTAAATGAAAAATGTTCCGTGATACCATGGAAACAAATGAGCGATTACTTTTAATGATCCCGGGACCTACGATAGTGGATCCGAAAGTTTTGAGGGCAATGTCAAAACCTATAATGCCGCACAGGGGAAAAGAATTCTCTGAAATGTTTTTAGAGCAGGCAGAGAGGATGAAACAGGTTTTTAGAACTAAAAATGATCTCTTTTTACTGGCTGGAAGTGGTACTGCTGCAATGGATGCAGCCGTTTCTAACACAATAAAACCTGGAGAAAAGGTACTTTGTATAGTTTCAGGGAAATTTTCGGAAAGGTTTACAGAAATAGTAAAATGTTACGGAGGAGAAGCCTTAGAACTGAACTTTGAGTGGGGTAAAGAAATAGATGTTAATAAAGTAAAAGAAGCATTAGATGAAAATAATGATATTAAAGCTATTACTGTTGTTCATAACGAAACATCTACAGGTGTCAAGAATCCCATAAAAGAAATAGGAAAAATAGTCAAAGAGACGAATGCCCTCCTGATCGTTGATACGATCTCCTCACTGGGTGGCGATAATATTAACGTAGATGAATGGAACATCGATCTCTGCGCAACAGGATCGCAGAAGTGTCTTGCTATACCTCCAGGGATAGCTGCTATCTCTATCTCTGAAAAAGCATGGAATGTTATAGAAAAAACTAATGGATACTCGTATTATCTGAATTTAAAAAAATACAAAAAGCACAAGCATCATGCTCCTTATACCCAGCCTGTATCGATGGTATATGGCTTAAAAGTTGCTCTTGACATGATATTTGAAGAAGGACTAGAGAATAGGATAGAAAGGCACAGAAAACTTGCAAAAGCCACGAGAGAGGGTGTTAAAGGTATGGGGCTGAAACTTTTCCCTGAAAAAGAGGAGATATGCTCGAATACGGTAACATCTCTGCGTGTTCCTAAAGGTATGAATGATAAGAAAATAAGAGAAATAATGAAAGATAAATACAATATAGTCATTGCTGGAGGGCAGGCTCATTTGAAAGGTAAGATAATGAGGATAGGACATATGGGAAACGTCAGCAAAAGAGACATCCTCTGCACTCTGGCAGCTTTAGAATTAGCTTTAAAAGAAGTAGGATTTAAAATAGAATTAGGAAATGGGGTAAGAAAGGCCCAAGAAACTATGGATGGTGAGTAAATGGAAGAAAAAATAGCAAATCCAGCGCCATTAGGATTGGCAGCATTTGGTTTGAC
>QMUN01000061.1 GCA_003660605.1 Thermococci archaeon | reverse complement strand
TGACTTTCTCTTCACTTTCTGTTGGATATACTCTTGTTTTTACTCTCATAGAAAACATGATCTCTTTTTGATTTTGTAGTAAAAAAGGTTATGCACATAACACTTTGTCAATTGTATCCGAAAACTTTATAAAGAATTGGATGATATACTATGTTAGAGACAATTATTGGATGTGATATAATGAAAAGGATATATATTGGAAAAGAAAAATCAAAATTTCAAAAGATGATAGATATACTGGATATGGGAAAAATATTAATAATCTCTCTATTTAAAAGAAGCAGGTGAAACAGTTGCTGGATGATCTGGATAAAAAAATAATAGTTGAGTTGGAGAAGGATGCAACAAGACCTTATAAGATGTTATCTGAAATTTTAAAAGTACCTCATTCTACAATATTCGAAAGAGTGAAAAGATTAAAAAATCTTGGGATTATTAAAGCTATAATCCCTCTTATAGATACTGAAAAATGCGGATTATCGACTACGGCATGGATAAGAGTAAATATTGGCGATTTTCATAGCATAGATAGTATTGAAAAGGAAATTTGTAAAATAAAAAATGTTTTGGAGGTACATGAGATATCTGGTGAGTGGGATATTTTATTAAAAGTAAAAGTCAAAAATAATAGAGAGTTAAGAGACCTCGAAATAGAAAAAATAGGGAAAATCCAGGGGATTAAAGATTTGGCATCAATGATAGCTGTTAAAACAATTAAAGATGATCCAAGAATCGTTATTTAGGAGGAATGTTATGAAAAACCTAAAAGAGAGAGTAAAAAATTATGATACAGAGTTCATCGAGTTTAAGGAAAAAGTGAGGACAGTGAAACAGGCTGAGGAGCTTCTGGGTATCTCTTCTAGAGAAATAATAAAGAGTCTGGTAATGATAGGCGATGAGCCTATTTTATGTATAATTCCTGGGAATAAATCTATAGATTTTAAAAAATTAAGGAAATTCTGCGAAAATATTAGGTTGGCTACAGAAGAAGAAGTTTTGAATATAACAGGATATAAAGTAGGGGGAGTACCCCCAATACTTGATATAAAAGTTTTGATTGATAAAAGAGTTATGAATAAAGAGTACGTTTATGGAGGAGGCGGAAGCGAACATGCTCTTTTAAAAATAAAACCGCAGGATATAGTAAAGATCAACAGAAATATAGAAATAGTCAATATCGCAAAGTAAGATACATGCAGTACTGTATTATAGACTGTTACACCGATGAGCCTTCAGGGCTTGGTGTTCCTCCATACCTCGGAACGTATCCGAGATACATTGCAGGTGCTCTGAAAAACTCGTACTATATTACAATAGATGATCTTCGTTTCTGGAAATATAAAAAAAAGATAAAAAGAACAAGATTGAATGAGAAAACAGATATAAAAACGTACAACCTTACAGTAAATTATCAGAATATAGAAAAAATACTTAAAAAATCTACACTGATCATAGTTTTAGGTGTGCAGACTCCTGGGAAGTATCTGAGTGCTGTTCCTGGAACTTTGCATGAGATCTGTGATCTTTTAAGGGATGTGAAATCAAAAAAAGTTTTAACAGGACCTGCTGCTGGACTCGGAACTCAAAAACTGGGTGGAAAAAAGATCGAGAGATTGAAAAAAGATTTTTTTGATCTTGTGGATGAAAATTTCCTGGATATTAACGATTATAATAAAATTAAAGAATATTCTGTTAATGGAGCCTATATAATTAAACAGGTACCGCATATAAGGGTAATAGAGATAGAGACTGGAAGAGGATGCAATGGCAAATGCAGTTTCTGCGTTGAATCGTTGAAAAAAATAGAATTCCGAGATGTTAAGGATATAATCAAAGAGGTGAAGGCTTTTTATGATATGGGGTGCAGATACTTCAGACTCGGGAAACAGCCATGTTTCTACTCTTATAAGAATTATGAAGAGATAGAGAAATTGCTTAAAGCATTAAATGATATGGATTTAAAAATGCTTCATATAGACAATGCAAATCCTAACAGAGTTATCACTGAAGAAGGAGTGAAAATAACAAAGGCGATCGTAAAGTACTGCACATCTGGAAATGTGGCAGCCTTCGGAATGGAAAGTTTTGATGAGGTAGTAATCAGAAAAAACAATCTCAATACTTCTCCAGAAACATTATACAGAGCTGTTCAGACCCTGAATAAATATGGAAGAACAAGAGAAAATGGGATACCGAAATTCTTGCCTGGGATAAATATAGTTTTAGGATTGATAGGGGAGACAAAAGAGACGCTTGAGATAAATTATCAGGAGCTGAAAAGATTTCTGGATGAAAATCTTTTACTGAGAAGAATAAATATAAGAAAAGTTGTTCCATTTCCAAATACGAAAATATTTGAAAAGGGATTGAAAACGTTGAAGAAAAATAATAGATTTTATTACAGCTGGAGAGAAAAAATAAGGGAGAATATAGATAAAGAAATGTTAAGAAAAGTTATACCTGAAAATACTGTATTGAAAAACGTTTATACCGAGATTTATGATGGAAAAACAACATTTGGGAGACAGTTTGGATCATACCCGATAGTAGTCGGGATAAAAAAGAGATTAGAACTTCAAAATTTTTATGATATCAGAGTGGTGGATCATGGAAGGAGAAGTGTCACAGGTGTTGTAAGAGAAAAACTTAAAAAAGATTGAAGATATAATAAATTATAATAAAAAATAAAGGAGGATTTTCATGCCACTCTTTAGTAGTAAAGAAAAAGACAGAAAAATTAAAGTATTGAGTCAGCAACTGGAAAGCTTGAAGGTACAGAATCGAAATTTAACAGATCAGATAAGAAAGTATGAAGGAAGATTTGGCGATGTTAAGGGGATGCAGGGTATAATAGAAAGGTTAAAAACTGAAAATCAAAACCTGGTCAACAAATTAGAAAAATTTGTTGTGGAAAGACAGCAGCTAAAAGAGTCTATTGAAAACTTAAAAAAAGAACTTATAATGAAAAGGGAACAGATAGAGATGAAAACTTTTGCCATCAACTCTGAACATCTCGATATAGTAATTTCCAAAGGAATTATAATCAATGGTGGAATAAATGCCAAGAAGAATGTTGTGATAGAAGATAAAGCAAGGATCAATGGAGATATAAAGGCCGCAGGGGATGTTACTATAGGTAATGAGGTTTACGTAAAGGGATTTATCGAAGGGGACAATATAAAAATGGGGGATGGAGTTGAGGTAGAGGACAGCGTTAGGGGAAGAGGAAAGGTAGAAATAGGGATAGGTTGCACTCTAAAATTAGTTTTAAGCGAAGGTGATCTAACTATTGGAAATAGCACAGAGGTTCTGAAAGCTGTTGGAGGAAAGGTGATCCTGGGTAACGGTGTTGTTATAAAAGATGGTATAGAGTACTCAGATACAATGAAAATTGGAAGTAATGTCACAATTCATGGAGAGATAAAAACAAAACCCTGATTACATTTCATTTTTTAAAGTTTCCAGCACATCAAACGATTTAGATAGTTCTATTCTTGCTTTCTGAAGCTCAGTCTGTGGAATGACCTCACGTTTCACGAGATTGGAGTAAGTA
Source organism: Thermococci archaeon (assembly GCA_003660605.1). Classification (GTDB taxonomy): domain Archaea; phylum Methanobacteriota_B; class Thermococci; order Methanofastidiosales; family B48-G16; genus B48-G16. The sequence goes on along the minus strand of QMUN01000061.1, from coordinate 2,037 downwards.
TCTCTGAGTTTATTGAATTTGTTGTATAACTCAAAGTACTGATGTGATTTTGCTCTCGACAAAAGTTTGTTAAACTCCTGAACCTCTTTCATATATGTATTCCAGTAGATTTTTAATCCCTGGACTTCGTACTGACTTGTCCTGGCTGTCTCTCTTTGTATCATTTCTTTTCTAGCCACTTTTCTCTCTTTTAAAGATTTTAAAATCCTATTACACTCAAAAAGTTTGTTTTTTATCTTATCACTCACAGGTTTCGGGATATCTTTGGAGATAGATTCATATCTGTTCACACATGTTTTGTAATTGCTCATTAATCCTTCTAGATCTTCTTTCTTTGCCTTTTCAATTATCTCATTGGAAAGTTTCATTATTGCCAGTACCTCTTTTTTAAGGTCTTTACTCCTCCCTACCATATCTATTCTATCTCTCAGCTCCTGAATCCTTTTTTCTGCCACTTCTTTCAATTGTGGAAATCCTGGGCCCATTCTGTCCTTTTCGTCTAAAAGCTCGAGGTATTTCCTCCTTACCTCCTCAGAATTGGCAGCAATATACTTTTTTGTATATTCCCTAAGTATTCTATCAAGCTTATCGAGAAATACTTCGTATTCTCCTCTTATTTTCTGAGATTCTTTTTTATGAGAGACCTTATCTATTTTATCCTTCAGTTCTGTGAGGCTTTTATCTATCCTCTCGATCACATACGGATTTTTATCAAGCAACTTATTTCTTTCATTGAGTAATTGGAGGTACTTTGATTTAACTTTATCCAGATTGTAGAAAATATACGTAGTGTCATAGAGCCTGTTAATTTCTTCAATCTCTTTTAAAAGCTCCTTCGTTCTTGGCGATATCTCTTCTCCATGCTTTGGAGGTTTAGGCTTTTCTAAAAGTGGAAATTCTCTTTTTGGAACTTCTACCTCTGGTATAGAAACTTCTAAAGGAATTGGAACTTCTTCAAAAGGTTTCAATAAATCTTCTTCCTTTTTTTCTGAAATCTCTTCCTTGGGAGTTGCTTCAAGAGGCTCAAGAGTAAAGTATTTTTTATATACCCATGATTTGTCCCTTATTTCGGAATCAGGAGCAAGTCTTCCAAAGGCTTCTCCTTTGATTTCTATGAGTTCCTCTTCATCAAGGACATTTTTTATGTACTCCTTTATGTCTTCCATTCTTTTCCCTCGATTTCCAGTATATATTATCTTCCTCTTTATTTAAAATTTTCTATGATATAAATATTTTGTCTTCAAACTTAGCAGTAAACTCCGCTTATTTTTATAACTTCTATACCTTCTTTTTCCAAAGCTTTTATAAAAGGATTTATGCCAACTGAATCGCTTGCTATATGACCTGACACTATAAGATTCCCCTTTTCATTCTTCAGTTTGAGGTAATCAGCAACACCTATATGAATATAAACAACACAAAATCCGTATTCAAAATAAGTTTTCGCGATATCGTACCCACCGTTAGTACCTGCTCCATGTGCTACCACAGTCTTTCTTGCATCCCCTTCCTCACTTCCTATAACGATCTCTATCTCTGTAAGTGCTTTCTGAAACTCCGGAAGTGTGTACAGTGCATCCACAACATCTTTTACCTTTTCTGTTTTTGCGTTGTTCACAGTTTCCTGCATTATTCTTCTTCCTATTTCATCCAACGGATTGTGTATATTCATTAATGGCATCCCAATTTTTTTAGTTATCGATGGAATGTGTGTATAATTCCGCGAATGATTCGCTATTTTTAAACTATTTTTTAAGCTCTCTATAGATCTCCATGCTTTTTCTTCAGGGATTCCGTTTTTTATCATGATGCTTGCGAGTTTATCAATTATTTTATAAAAATTGAGAACAGCATTATTCCCCAGAGGATGATGCGCTATTACACAATCACATTTTAGTTTCTGGGCTAAAAGAAGTTCTGAGACATTTATATCGATCCCGAAAAGAACTCTTTTTATGTTTTCCCCATGCAGATATATCTCAGAATCTTCCGGAATTTTCTTCTGTCCTGCCAATTTTAAAGCTATACCCATTATTT
>QMUN01000060.1 GCA_003660605.1 Thermococci archaeon | reverse complement strand
GGCTATATAATATGCGAGTAACTGTCCTATTATGGTGGCAGTGATGGCGAACTTTTCATCTTTCGATGTTCTTAGATAGAAATCAGGTTCTGTCTCTTTCTTATTGGAGATTGTTATCACTCTCGCTCCTCTCGCTTCAACTTCTTTCGTGTTTGAGATCATCTCATGATCGTTGTATGATATCAGCGAGATCACTGGCGTACCTTTTTCTATTAACGCAAGCGTTCCATGCTTCAGTTCTCCACCCATCATCCCTTCTCCATGTATGTACGATATCTCCTTGAGTTTTAAAGCGATCTCTCTCGCTATTGGGTACGTAAATCCTCTGCCGAGGACGTAAATATCTCTCTTTTTGCACAGAGTTTTTGCAAGAGCTTCCACTTTATTTTCATTGTTATCTATTGTCTCCTGTATCCTTGCATGGAGTGTATCAAGATTTACGTTCAGACCATTAAGGTTTGCCAAGTAGAGAAGGAGAGAAACTTGATTTATGAAGGTTTTTGTGGCAGCAACGCATATTTCCTGCCCCGCCAATATTTCTAAAGAGAGATCGGAGATCCTCTGAACACTTGAGTAAGGAACATTAACTATGGATGCTATCTTTGCTTTTTTCTCTTTCGCAAATTTCAGTGCTTTTAGAACATCCATAGTTTCTCCAGATTGCGAGATAGCTATCACAAGTGTTTTTTCATCAATTTTGATAAAATGTTTGAACTCTGAAGCTATAATTGCCTGGGATTCTATATTTACCCTGTTTAAAAAATAAACTCCGAGAAGACTTGCAAAATAACTTGTTCCTGAAGCTACAAAGCAGACCTTCTTTGCATTTTTGATCATCTCATTCAATTTTATAATTTTTTTGTGCTGTTCGTTATTCAGTGAATTAATTATCCTTCTGACAGCTTTTCCTTCTTCTTTTATCTCCTTTATCATGTAATGCTCATATTCTTCTTTTTTCTCTTCAAAAAATCCCCATTCAAACTCTTTAACTTCTTTTTCTATTATATTCCCATCTATATCGTAAAACGTATAATCTTCTCCTACAATTGCAAACTCGTTATCATTGAAAAATATGGCTTTATCTGTTTTATCGGAAAATCCGTAGATATCGGAGGATAGGTAAAACTCTTTTTCACCTATCCCCAGAACTAAAGGAGAGTCTCTTTTAAATACATAGATTTTATTCTCCCCCTTTTTAATCATTAAAACAGCAAATGTTCCTCTTGTTTCTTTCATGAAATCTGAAATAGCCTTTTTTATATCAGTATTCTTTAATTTCTCCTCAAAGTAATGAGCAATAACCTCAGAATCTGTCTCCGATCTGAATACATGTCCTTTTTTTAGGAGTTCATCTTTTATATCAAGATAATTTTCTATGATGCCGTTATGGACTATCATGATATTGTTAGAGCAATCTGAATGAGGATGCGCATTTTCTTTACTCACCCCCCCATGTGTAGCCCATCTAGTGTGTGCAATCCCTGTTTTGAATTTTTTGTCTTTCATTTTTTCTAAAAAGAGTGATATCTGGCCAGTATCCTTTTCTATTGTACCATCGTTTAAAGCATACCCGACAGAGTCATATCCCCTATACTCCAATCTTTTTAACGCTTTTATTATCTCCTTTGAGGATATGTACTCTTGAGACACAATCCCTATTATTCCGCACATGTTTTAAATTCAAATAGGCAATATATAAAATTTTCCTTCAAAATCCTTTTTTCCTTTCTTTTTTTCAGTTTAAAAAATCAAACTCTATAGCAATAAAGTGTTTTTTCATTTCAGAATAGTTTTTTCTCTAATAAAAAAAGGATAAACATACTGCAATGCTACCAAAAGTAGCTGAAATCGTCCATATATATAAAACTAACTTTTTTTCGTCAAGATGGAAATGGGATGTAAGAAAGTTGGCGACAGAGAGGTATTTTGGGGGAACGAGAACTCCATTCTCTATCTTTGTAGGACCATAAGATTTCCCGGAAAACCTTACTTTAAGTTTCAGGAGAAACTCCAGTATCTGAGGAAACAAACATACAGCCGCTATAAACTCCATTTTATACAATATTCCTATACCTGCGATTACGCACCCTATTCCTAACGTCCCTGCATCTCCGGGAAAAACTTTTGACGGATATTTATTGAAAAGTAAAAAAGCTATCAATGATGCTATAAATGGGAGTATTATGGAATAATCTTCTCCAATTACTATTATCGATATCGCTAATGCTGAACTGGCAATTATCCCGCTTCCAACGGCTTCACCGTTGAATCCTGCGAGAATATTTGTAGAGTTTGCAGCAGCAGTTATTCCTATAGGTACCAGAATATAGTAAAGATATGAGAAATCGATTTCAGATACTATAAAATTTATTCCTCTATTTTCTACAGAAAAAATCAGAGGTATCCCGGCCAGAAAACATAGAATAACTTTGTTCCTATGAGAGATGCCCCTAAAGTCATCATAAAGTCCTGTCAGACATATTAAACCAAGAGTTATAAAAAAATAAAACTCATGTACATACAATAAAAAGACCATGTAGGGGATTATAAAAGCGATCCCGCACGATTCAGGCAGATATACATCGTAAGGCTTGTGCAGATCTTTTCCTACTCTTCCAATAGATCTCATATATTTTCCAATAAGGTATGTCAGTATTAAGGTGGAAATAAAAACAATTATCGCGATCATAAGGATTCCTTAATATTTACTTCTTTTCCCAAAGATCAGCCCCCTCAACATATGTTTCCCATCTCCCAATGTAATTTTTCTTGTAAATTTTCTTGTTTCTTCCAGAGAGAGCTTTTCCACATCCTTCTGTATCCCTTCATCCCATTTGAATGTAGTTTCTCCAACTTTTATAGTGTATATTGGCTTTTTTAAGCTTTCGGCATATTCCAGAACAGTCCATACACTTATTGTGTATTTATTCTCCAGAGCCAGGCCAACTACAGTATCAATTTCTTTTATCTCTTCTTTCCACTGTTTAATGCGTTTCATACTTAAATTTGCTGGATTTGTTATATCCATATCTTCTCCAAGCTCGGATTTTATTAATTTCAAGCAAAATCTTTCTGTTCTAGAGTGGTATGTTATTGAGGGCTGAATAAAATATACTTTTTTTTCATGCATATGCGTAATAAGTTTCCAGAGAATAAAAATGTTACTCGATCACCCATCCAAAAAATTTATATACTTTCTGGAACACTAAACTCTGTATGAATAAAAAATATTTGATAATTTTCCTGATTATCATTCTATCAAACTCAGCTGTGATGTTTAATGCTCAAGAACAGGGGCTTCCTAAGCCCCCTTTGATGACAATAAATGCACCTCCCACTGCTTTACCCGGTCAGGAGATAAAGATTATAGTTACAGTCAAGAATACGATAGGGACGAGAATGTATGATGGTAAGGTATATATCGATACTCTCATGATCCCTGAAGCCGTACTCCAATACATAGATATTATCGTAGGAGAGCAGAAACTTCCTCATCTAATGGAGGTAAACGACGAGGAGACAGTGACACTCAAGATAAAGACTACTGAATCGATACCTGCAATGAAGCTTGAGATTCCCATAGTTTTAGATGTGTTGGAGGGAAGATGCGAAGAGGGGTGTGTACCATTTGTATCAGATCCCCCACTTTATGCGTACATAGATATATTCAGAACAACACCCTCTATCTTATTAACATTGGATATCAAATCGTTCTTAATCCAAGCAGAAGACTGTGGTATAATCACTACAGTTCTGGATGTGCCTTTTAAGTTAAAGAATGCGGGCACGATCTCTGTGTACAATATCTCTCTTTCAATATTTTCAGATAATCTCTATTTTGATTACGAAAGTGAAACTCCTGAAAGTATAAATGAACTCGTTGGGGGGCAGGAGATCTCTGGGAAGTACAGGATATACCTCAATGAAGTGGGTGTGGGCATCTATACGATCTCCATCCAGGCAAAATACCACGATAGATATAACAAAGAATTTTTCATCGAGGAAGAAGTTACTATAGAAGTCAGAAATGAGGCTTATTCTCTTTATGCCAAAGCGCAGGAGCATTTTGAAAGCTGTAATTATTCCAAAGCGAAAGAGTTTTATATAAATGCAAAGAATATGTATGAGCAATCAGGAAATGTTAATATGGCTTTAAAAATCGAGAGAAAGATATTTGAGATCCAGGGAAATGAGAATTTTGAGCTTGCACAGCATTATTACTTTGCGGGAGATGGAACAAAGGCGAGGGAATATTACCTTAAAGCCAAAGAGTATTATGACAAGGCTAACTACTGTCTCATGGCGGATATATGTGAGGAAGCAGCAAAAAGTATACAGGAAGGAAAAACGCCGCCTCCAGAGTCACCAGAAAAACCTATTTTCAGTGGAGGTACAGGAGGTGTCTTTTCAAAAACAAATATAATTTTTTATATAGTTATTACGTTTTTAGTTTTGATAGTAATCTATCAGAGGAGGTAATATCATGCCAAGGTTAAGTGAAATTTTTGGTGATAGAAAACTAAAAAAAGTAGAAAAGAAAGAAGAAAAAGAGACGAAAACAACGGATTTAAGAGGGATAGAAGGCATAGAATATGAGGAAGATATCCTCACAAGCAAAGATTTCCTGGAGTTTGGTATCACATACGTAAAGCCCATGACGATCAGAAATGAGTCGGATATCCAGAAAATCACGAAAGAATTAAATGATGGAAACATAGTTCTTGGAAATGTGACTCCCATAGCTGAAAGAGACCCGGGGGAACTTAGAAGGCTCATAGAACAGCTTAAGGGAATTTGCAAAGGTATTGGAGGCGACATAGTGGGTATAGGTGACTCAAGAATCTTAGTAACGCCTGCCAACATAAGAATTTACAGAGAAAAATGAACAAAAGTTAGATTACAGAAATTCTTAAGGTCATCTCCTTTCTCTCTCTTAATTTCCGTATTATTTTTCTATTTATTTCAGCGGCAGATTTGCTTGCATGTATCATTAATGTTCTGTCGCATATATATGAACTTTTCCTTATCACAATATCTTTTTCATCCAAAAAAGTTAATCTGGGGTCAAGATACCCTTTTATACTCTCAACAAGGTTCTCCACCACAAGATCCACTTTTATCTCCCTTTTTTTGTTCTGATCCAGAAACTCCTTCATATCTTTTAGAGATTTATCTGCATCGATCCCGAGAATACAGTCTCCTCTGCCTGTTAGATAGTTATCCTTAGTTACCTCTATTGTTGTTCTGTGTGTCGCTTTTATATTAGGATGTCCCCTTGCTTTAATAACGATCATACTACCTGAATTTCGGTATCTTTAAAGAAATCTTTGCTGTCAATACTTTCTCGGTACTGAATATCCTTACAATAATCCACATCATTGCTGCTGAAAAGATCACTACATAACAAATACCACTCAGTACTAGTAGATAATTATCGAACATAAGAGCCCTCATAGCCATCATCGGATGGGAAAAAGGTATCACAAATACGACGATCTTTAATAGCAACGGTAAGGTATCAAAATCTTTGAACATTGTCAGAAACATGGGGACAATAGCAAGAAGTACTATTGGAAGGTTGAGCGTCTGTGCGCTCTTATAGTTTTCAGCAAATGTTCCCAGGATCATACATAATGATAATGCTGCTAGAAGTGTTATGAACACAGAAGTTCCTACCAGAAAATAATCCTTCATGTCCAATGTCAATCCAAGATCTGCCAAATTTATTTCTGAAGACATCCCCAGAGAGCCCATATAATACCTAAATCCAAGCATGTATATAATTGCCATTAACAGCCCAACGATAGCACTCCCGGCTATCTTACCAAAAACTATAGAGCTCCTCTT
>QMUN01000059.1 GCA_003660605.1 Thermococci archaeon | reverse complement strand
ATACTAAAGTGAAGGAAGTTCACAAACTGCTCACAAAACCATCCCTTGTAAATGAAAATGCTTCTTTAAAAGAGGTAGTAGAACGTATAACTGAGGATCCGAAGACAATAGCAGTCTATGTGGTGGACAGCGAAAAAAAACTTAAGGGCATAATTGTATTGAAGGCTGTCCTAAAATCTGCTTTTTTGGAATGCATTCCAGAGCCATATCTCAGCTTTTCTTCGTTAATGAGCGTTAAACCGAAGATAAAAGAAGCTAAAGATATGATGGTACCGCCTATTTACGTAAAAGAAAAAAATACGATAAAAGATGCATTTATACTCATGATGCAAAATGATCTTGAAGAGATTCCAGTTGTGGACGATGATCTTAGAGTAATAGGTGATCTTAATATGCTTGAGCTTCTGAAACTCTGGATGCAAAAATTAGGGGAATAACAACTTCAAGAGAGGATTCAGTGTTTGCGGTTTTATGATATACCTCTTAAATATTTTCTGATCATGCATTCTAACCACAAAAATTATGAAAAAATATTTAAAAATGTAAATTAAAGAATTGTATATGATAATTGCTGTTACAGGTACTCCATGTACTGGAAAGACTGTTGTATCAAAAAAAATTGCTGAAACATTGGGTTATAGATATATAGACATAGGAGAGTTCGCGGAAAAATATAATCTGATAATAGAAGAAGATGCAGAGAGAGAAACAAAAATAGTAGATGAAAAAAAGCTGAAAAAACTTTTGAAACATGAAGATGATGTTGTTATTGACGGTCATTACTCGGAAATTGTAAACTCGGATATAGTCTTTGTTTTGAGATGCCCCCCCAAAATTTTGAAGGAGAGATTGTCAAAAAAATTCAGTCCTGAAAAGGTAAAAGAAAATTTACTGGCAGAAATACTGGATTCCTGTTTGATATCCGCTGCAGAGAATAACGATAATACTACTGTCTTTGAGATCGAGAATATTTCCACAGAAAAAACAGTTGAAAAAATCTTGACTCTGATCAGAAATAAAAAGATAGAAGAGAGTATAGCATTTAAACCCACCTGCAAATATCTAAATGACGAAAACTTAAATCTCCTTTAGATATTCCTTAACGCTCTCTTCAAAAGATTCTATTAAAGAATCCATTACCTTCTTCACCACATATCTCTCAAAAGATCTTTTATCAATCTTAACAAAATAAACATATCTTCTACCCCCTTTTGCCACTTCTTCTTTTCTGGATAACAGCCCTTTTTCACACAATCTCTGAAGAAGAATACTTATACTTGATCTTTTTCCTTTTTTGAGAGCCTCAAATATCTCTTTCGCTGTAGCCCTTTTTTTCTTCCACATTATCTCCATGATCTCGCTTTCCATGGACCCTAAAACTTTCCCCATACCTTTTTTGTTAGGACTATATCCAAAATCGAACATATACCGTACTTACCTGCCAACTTTTTAATATTTTTCCAAAAAGTTTTTATTTAGATTTATATAATTAAGTAGTATGAATAAAAAGATCATAGGGTATACAGCTTTATTCATTTCAATCGTATATTACTCAATTTTGGCATCGTTTATAGGACAGGGGCTTTTTACTCAAGCAAGTTTAGTGGAAAGATATCTTATAATTACCACCTTGTTTTTAATGGTGTTTTTTAACGTTTTTATAGGGAGTTATATTCTGGGAGCAGAATCAAAAGTTAAGGAGGGTATTTCAGAAACACAACTTTATAAAATAGAGAGATCTGAAGTGATAGATGAGATTATCTCTCACAATTTAAATAATCTAAACCAAATTGCCTTGGGATACCTCAGTATGATAGAAAAAGAAGATATAAGTGATATGGGGAAGGATTATTTAAAAAGAGCTATCAATACTATAAAAAACAGCGGCAGTACAATAGAAACTCTAAAGCGAATAAAAAATATGGATAATTATGAGATAAAAGAGATTAATATAAATAAAATCCTATCCGAGCTGAAAGATAGGTACAAGGTTAAGAAAAAGATAAGCATGGATGTAGAAAAAGATCTTGTAGTAAAAGCCACGCCCTTAATTTCTGATGCCTTTGAAATGCTATTTTCTTCAAGTCAAAACTTAGAAATAAGTTCTTATGAGGATTCTGATAGTAAATATCTGATCTTCAATGGAGTAGAGATGGATATAGATCTTACTCTTGTAAAAATGATCGTTGAAAGTTTTGGGAACACGATAATAGGAAGTAGTGGCATCACCATAAAGTTCCCTAAATGAGGAGAAACTACGTTTCTCAAATACAAATTGATGTCAGCAGAGCTAACATCTATGTGTTTCACCCTCTTCCTTTATAGATAATTATTTTTTTCCAGAACGAAAAAAGGTTTACGGGCCCGGCGGGAACTGAGCCTGAGTTAACGAAGGATCATCCCCGACGAGGCCACGAACAAAGTGAGTGAGCCCGGCGGGATTCGAACCCGCGAAAACGAGGTCCGAAGCCTCGCGCCTTGTCCACTAGACTACGGGCCCTTCAAAGCCATTCTTTCATCTGTGTGAATGCCTCTTCTTTGTTTTCCATGCACGCAGCTTTTGTTAGATCTCTGTCACTTCCAGCAAGTACTATGATTAACTGACCATCTCTCCATGTATTAGTTTTTATAAACATGGTAAAATTCCCTTCTTTTCTGATCCACTCTATCTCATTCCCATCCAGAATGTCTTGTACGATATATCCTATACCATCATAAGCATCTGGACCACCAAGAACGAGTATTATTTTATCTTCCTGATGTTCGGGAAAATCTGCTGCGGAAATTGTAGTTATAATAGCGTTATTCATATCTAAAAACTCTATAAACTCATCTGCAAGATCATAGTCTATCGTATTTGCAACTAAAGTTATCTGCACTGTTGCTACCTCATAGGCTCCCAAGTCTACTCCTTTGCCGTGCGGTCTTTTTTTACCTTCAAAATCTGTACCTGGAGAATCCTGGAGTTTTCCGAAATCCACGCAGGGAGAGTTTATATTCAGTTTAAAGTTTTCCGCTTCCGCATTCAAAAATATCGGATCTTGGAAGATGTTATACATACCTATGCCCACATCAGTTCCAAATATATTCGCTTTTGTGTTCTTCCAGAAATCATTGTAATTTATTTCTAATGAAGATTCCTGAGAATAAATCCCATACTTCCCCTTGGATATTATATTGTTTTGAATTAATATCTCCTGGGAATCATGCACCCATATGCTCTTATCTGAATTTGAATACAGTGTATTATTTACTATCTTTGTGCCATCGCATCCTGCAAGTACTGCAATTCCATATGTATTTCCATAGATTATATTATTATAAAATTTACAGTTCCCAGACTGGTACATTATCTGAATACCATAGAAACTAACATTTTTGATTCTGTTTGAGATTATTTCATTTCCGGGAGAGTATTTTAAGAGTATGCCGATACTACCTTCCTGTATCTCATTTCCACTAATTTCAGAGTTCTTTACGTTGTTTAAATTTATGTTTAGATCGTTTTTTAGAAAGTTGTCTTTGATATTTCCATTTGAGTTTTGCACATCTATTCCTGTCTCGCAATCCGTGATGATGTTTTTTGAGATCGATACAGAATCCGATAAAGAAAAATAGATGCCCGTTGTACTATCTTCGATTCTCGAATTTGATATTGAAGATCCTGAGACACTCGAAAAGTGTAGAGCATTTGTATTATCAGAAAATGTTGAGCTATCCACTATAACACCTGTAGTTTTTTCACCATATACCCCGTATTCACATCCTCTAAAGGTATCACTACGAATATCAGCCCTTCCACTTCCCTCTATCTTTATACCGTATGTACAGTTCTCAATTGTTAGAGAATAAAGTGTTGCACTTCCTGAGGAGGAAATTTTAACACCTTCAACAGAATTTTGAATTGTTATTTTGGAAATTTTTACATTTTTAGCATTTATGATTATATTCCCATTTAAAATGGCATCCTGCCCTTCCAGCGTCAATCTTTTATCTATGGTAATGTTCTCTGTATATTCTCCTGCCTTAATTCTTATCGTATCTCCTGTATAAGCGCCTAAGATAGCTTCTCTTATAGTTGGATAATCATCTGGTACCGTAATAACAGTACCCCTAACAGTACTTTTAATCCCTCCTAAAACTAAAAATACAATTATAACAAGTCCCAACTTATATTTTTTCATTTTTCTCACATATAATAATATACACTCTATATTTATAAATCTAATGGAGATCAGGTTATGGAACGGTGTAAGAAAGAACAGAGAAAATGATACCTTTGAGTTTCTTTAATTTTTTATTGTGAACAGTGAAACTAAAACGACGAAAAGTGTACATCTTCTTCGTACATATCCATTACTGTGTTCCACTAAGAAGTAGAAGCAACAGTACTAGAATTATTGGAAACGCCATAAGTACGTAAAAGTATCTTTTCTGTTTTTTCACCTTCTGTTCATAATATCTTTCACACTTCTCTGAGCAGAAGTTCTTATCCGTTGGGATCGCTTTTCCACATACCAAACAATGTTTATGGGGCTCTACCATGAAGATAATATAAAGAACAAGTTTAAAAATCTTCCTATTAAAAATCCCGACGGCCGGATTTGAACCAGCGATCCGTGGATCTACAGTCCACTGCCCTACCAGACTAGGCCACGTCGGGACAGATAAACTTTGTAAATACATTTATTAATTTTTCGGTTTCTTACTGCCATTACACAATCACAAAATTTAAATACTATAAACCAAAAAGGAATTAACGGAGGGCTACATGAAGTTCCCATTGTCAGATATGCGACTATCATGGTGGCCCTCCGACCTGCAAAAACTTTAATATGGAAAAAACAATTTTAATCATGCTTTTTGAGATGCTTTTGATTCTCACGGGATTGGTAATCCTTAGAGATACGTACTATTTTATTCTGTATCTACTCTCATTGAGAAAGAAAGAGCCGAAAAAAGACTATGACAAAGAATATACAATAATTATACCGAATTATAATAAAAAAGAGCTGGATATGTGCTTAAAAAGTTTATATCCTGATAATATTATGGTGGTAGATGACGGAAGTGACAATAGAGAGATTCTAAAAAAATGGGGGAAAAAACTTAAGGTTTATTGCCTAAAGCATGTAGGAAAGTATAATGCACTCAATTACGGGATAGAACATTCTTCTGGAGACATCGTAATTATAGACTCAGATACTTTTACAAATAAAGAATCGCTGAAGGAATTACTGTCAAATCTTGAAAATTTTGATGCCGTTGCTGGCAATATCCAAGTTTATAAAGAGAATAACATAATATCAAAAATACAGGCTGTTGAGCACATAAGGATAGCTATGTTCAAGAGGATAGCACTGTTTAAAAACAAGATCAATTTTGTACCCGGACCGTTTGCCGCTTTTAAAAGAAGTATTTTTGAAAGCGAAAAGTTTCGGAAGTCAAAAGTAGAGGATCTTGCTTTTTCTGAGAATATAAGAAAAAAGTTTAAGATAACGTATGAGCCAGATGCTATAGCTTATACAGTGATGCCGAGAACTCTGAAAACTCTCTATGAACAGAGAAAGTACTGGGCAATTGGAAATATAGAAACATATAATAGTATGAAAAAGTTATCATCGTACTACTATTTAGCTGTTTTAGATATACTTATTCTTTTATTCTCTTTTTTATCGTGGAACTTTATCCCTCTACTGTTTTTTTTCATTTTTGAATCAACGACAATGATCTTTGCAAATAAAATAGAAAAAGGAAACTGTATCTATGAATCCATAGTCTTCCCAGTTTTTATGTATTTTTTAGCATTTTTTTACCTTATTGTCTATATTTCAGCGTTTATAGAGTTTT
>QMUN01000058.1 GCA_003660605.1 Thermococci archaeon | reverse complement strand
CCTTAATACTGAAAAGTTTAAAAATAAATACTGTTTATCCCGGACATGGAAAGCCTTTTCCGATGGAACTATTCATAACAATTCAAGCAGAAAATCTGTAATTTTTTCGCTATTAAAGAAATGCGATATACCCAAAGGATAAGATCACTCAGTCTTAGTTGAAAGAGTTCTGGAAAAGTGCTGATCGCTAAACTCAACAAAATATTAATAAGCATGAAACGAAATAAAAAATATGAATCTCAAGGAGATAATCTTAGTATCCTTGGAAAATTATGCTGAGAATATGCGGCTTGTTGTTCCATTCTTAGTGCCCACTATTTTCATAACTGCTTTTATTTATATCACAAACTTAGATTTAGGTTTAACTGCAGAGCTACTTCACTGGGGAAGTCTTACCTCAGTGTTGCAGAATGTGCGATTAAATATCGAAATGAGTTTATTCATTCCCTATTTCTCTGTTTATCTTTTGCTTTTAATCTTTGGAGCCGGAATAGATATAGGTTTTCTTAAGAGAGAGATAGAAGAAGAAGCATCTCTGGAAAAGGGGATCAAAGAGAGTTATAAAAGTTTTTTAACTCTTTTTTTACTCTCAGTTTTTTATTTTCTACTTATTTATCTCCTATTTTCCATTTTATCTAAATTGTATTTTCTTGTGGGGGTTTTTATACTCTCATTCTTTTTTTTATACACATTTCCCAGTATTATTTTTGATAAGAACAATTTTATCCCCGCAATTTTTCAGAGTGTGCAGAAAATACTTGAAAATCCTGTGAAATCTGTTGTTATATACTTTTTATCTTTATTTCTCCTATTTTTGAGCATAATTTCAATTTTTTATGATATATTATATTTTCCGCTCATCTTAATGTTCGTTATGCCTATAATTATAAACTTTATAACATTATCCTATTTAAAAGAAGAAAAAGAAGAAGAAAAATGTCCTGAGTGCGGGGGGGCACTTGAAGAGCATGATGGGAGATTCATATGCACACAGTGCGGGGCAGAGTATGTCTATGAATGAAGCTCCTCTGTTTATAATCAAGAAAATAAAGGAAAATGATTACAAGGTAGATTTGCAGAGTTTGAAAATAGAGGCATCCAAAAAATATAATCTTAATAAGGTAATAAGAAACTCAGATATTCTAAAATTTACAGAAGATCCAAAAATCATCGAAATCTTAAGAAAAAAACCTATGAGAACACTCTCGGGGATAGCTGTTGTAGCTGTAATGACGAGGCCAAAAAAATGTCCCCATGGAAGATGCACTTATTGCCCTAAGGGCGAAAATGCATGCCAGAGCTATACGGGAAAGGAACCTGCATCTCTACGTGCCATTCAGAATAATTTTGATCCATACAAACAGACGTTAGAGAGATTAAAACAGCTGAAGAGAATAGGGCATCCCATTGATAAAATAGAGCTGATAGTAATGGGAGGAACATTTCCTTCAGAGTGCCTGGATTATCAGGAATATTTTGTTAAAAGATGCTTAGATGCAATGAACTCAAAAGATTCCTTAATCTTGGAAGAAGCACAGAGAAATAACGAAAGATCAAAGGTAAGATGCATAGGAATGACATTCGAGACAAGACCAGACTGGTGCAAAGAGTCTCATATATCAAGAATGCTTGATTTTGGGGTGACAAGAATAGAGTTAGGAGTTCAGAATATCTACGATTTCATCTACAAAAGAGTGGAAAGAGGACATACGGTGAAGGATGTAATCGAGTCAACACAGTTGTTAAAAGACTCAGGATTGAAGATAAATTACCATTTAATGCCAGGGCTGCCGGGATCAAATATTGAAAGAGATATAAGAGCATTTAAAAATATCTTCAAAGATGAGAGATTCAAGCCAGATATGGTTAAATTTTATCCTTGCCTTGTTATAAAGGGAACAAAGTTATATGAAGAATGGAAAAAAGGGGAATTTACGCCATACAAAACTGAAGATGCTTTAAAAGTTATTTTGGAAGTGAAAAAAGCAATGCCAAAATGGGTCAGGACTATGAGAATCCAGAGAGATATACCAACTCAGTATATAGATGCAGGCGTTAAAAGAGCTGATCTGGGGTCTTTGATCTATAAAGAGCTTGAAAAACAGGGGATAAAATGTAGATGCATAAGATGCAGAGAGGCTGGATTAAAATATTACAAGGAAGGTATCATTCCAGAGAAAATAGAGCTTCTTGTAGAAGATTATAAAGCTTCAAATGGAAAAGAGTATTTTATAAGTTTTGAGGATGTAGAAAAAGATATTCTTATAGGATTTTTAAGACTCAGAATCCCCTACAAACCTTTCAGAAAAGAAATAAATGAAGAGACATCTTTAATAAGAGAATTGCATGTTTATGGGCAGATGCTGCCTATTGGAGATAGAAATAAAAGATGGTGGCAGCACAAAAACTTTGGAACAAAACTTTTGGAAAAGGCAGAAGAGATAGGAAGAGAAGAGGGGATGAAAAGAATTCTCGTTACATCGGGGATAGGTGTTAGAGAGTATTATAGAAAGTTCAATTATAAAAAGATTGGAGCATACATGGGGAAGGAACTGTGAGTTAAATATTTATTTTTTCAAAATTTCATTAAATGAAGGGTAATTATCTATAAGTCGAGTTCTATCTTTAAACAAGTTAGTGCGTTTTACGTGAATAACGGCAATGCATACCATCACGATAATCCAGGCAGAGAAGAGCAGTTGCTGCCGATGGGTGAAGAACGTTGTAAAGTATTCTAAGAATAGTACAACAATCCAGATGCTGA
This sequence comes from Thermococci archaeon, assembly GCA_003660605.1. GTDB lineage: Archaea > Methanobacteriota_B > Thermococci > Methanofastidiosales > B48-G16 > B48-G16. The sequence goes on along the minus strand of QMUN01000058.1, from coordinate 3,141 downwards.
TAAATTCAGGAACATGACTATATTTATTAGGATTCACAAAATAGTAGAGAGATATATTGACGAGAATCAGTATCATGGTGATGTAGAGGTCTAAAAGATAACAGAACATGAAACTAAACGCAAAAAAGAAGATTAAAAGAATGAATTTTAAGAGTGATGATCTTTCATGACCTAAACGCTGAACCGAATGGTTTGTGTCGTTTGTTTTATCCACCTTAAAATCACGTATCTGATTATCCAGTTGGCTGATTAAACTTAATAGTAAGATAATAGTAAGAGTTCCATACATGAAGGAGTTTCCTGCAGACAAATCCATTCCAAAAAAATACACGTAGCTAGCAGCAATAATGAGTGTTTTCCAAAGAAAGACAAAGATCCAGTCCCAATAAAGGCGGTTCCGTAATTTGACAGGTGGTGCAGAATAAAAAAAGGCAAGGAGATCGAAAAGTACAATGATCAAGAGGACCGGAAGAGAAACAATCGCACCGAGGAATAAGCTCAAGCACAAACTCGCATATAAAATCACTTTCCCAATCTTTCTCGTGTCGGGAGAACAAAACAAATTCCTCGCTCTTTTCACCGGATCTTTGGAATCATGGGGGGCATCATAGAAATCATTGACGACAAACATAAATACATTGGCAGAGAAGATGCCCACAATAAGAACAAGATACTGCCAATCAAATCCTGTAAGATTGTTCCAGAAAAAGCCCAGCAGTATCAAACCAGTAGAAACTACCGCATAACTAAGACGCAGATCGTTCAGCAACTGGATCGTAGATCGATCATGAGAAAAGTGATAATTCGAGTTTGACATCAGAGAACACCTTGTATTCTAAACTGCGCTTTCATTTTTCATCATCTCTTTCCATGTTTGTATAAATTCTCTCTATTTTTAAACTTTTGGTATTCATTTCAGGTGGTAAAATATCTTGATTATTTCATTTTTCAGTTTCCCTTTTTATAGATATATGAGAATGGAAAAAACAGAGAGCACCGATGAATATACCAAGCCAGTATGATAATAATCTGTCTAATAATGCAACAGAGGCTGAAACTGCAATCGGAACACCAAAAATAGAAAATATTATGACCATTACTCCCTCTGTTGTCCCCAATCCTCCAGGAAGTAGAGGTATTATATTTACCTGTATCGCGATTATAGTAACGATTACAGGCACTATAAAGCTTACATTATATCCAACAGCCAGGAACACGAAATAAATCCTAAAAAATCCACAAAATAATATCAAGGAAGATATTATCATTGCTTTTACCATTGCTGTTTTATCTTTACTTATTCTCAATACTGTAGAGTTAAAAGTTATAATCTTTTCTTCAACTGTGTATGAGTATTCTTTTATTTTTGGAAAAAATCTGCCGACAAAGTTCATTAATCCAAGAATAAGTCTTTTTGCCATTTTCAGATTTATACAGAGATAGACTGTTGCCAGTAAGATAAATATAGAAAAAAATAATGCAAAAACTAAGATATATGTCACCCAGATGGGTATATTCTCGAAAAAAAATAAGTAAAGAACAGAAAATAGAGAAAGAAGGGCATAAGGGAAACTATCGAATATTCTATCCGCTGTTATTGTTGCAAAAGCTCTTTCAGAGCTTATACTTTCCATTTTACTCAGAATATAAGCTCTTACAGGCTCTCCTCCAGTTTTTGCAGCAGGAGTTACATTGTTGAACAGAACACCTATAAAAAGAGATAGATAAAGGTTTTTAACAGATACTCTCTCTTTTACAGCTTCTAAAATTATTTCCCATCTATATCCCCAAAGTCCAAAAAGAAAAAGTTGTATAAGTAGTCCTAATAAAAAAAATGACAATTTAACGTTTTTTAAAACTTCCAATATCTCTTGAATTCCTATGTATTTTATAATAAAGAGAATTATCAGGATACCTATTGCAAATAATCCTATTATCCTGAGATTCTTTTTTTTCATGGATTTCCTCCAATACAGCAACATTTATATTTATCGTTGCATTGTTTCGATACTGTAAAAAATCGATAAGAAAGAGGAAAAACATGGAATATCGCAAACTAGGAAAAACAGGTTTAGATGTTAGTGAGAAATAAAGTAAATGTGATCTCGAAGATGAAACAGGCTGTAAGAATGTTTGAGAATTAAGGCTTATGATTGTATATAAACACTCATTCAACCTTTTCCATATGATACTTCTTTCTTTTAGGAATTAAGCAGAGGAACTCCACATCTTCTTCTCCTATGTTCTTATACCAGTGGACTACATTTTCGGGAATGTAAACAACATTTCCAGCTTCCACCTCAAAAATCTCATCGCCCAGACCTATCCTCAGTTTTCCTTTCAAAACATACTGTTCATGATCGTAGTTGTTATGGTAATGCTTTGGCATACTTCCTTCGGGTTTCATTGTGAACTTTCGCATAAAGAACTCTTTTCCTGTATCTTCCCCTATAAGCCACTGAATCTCGGTTTTCTCCGCTACTTCCACTATCTCTTTTTTTATTTCATCGGCTTTTTTAACATACATAGGATCACCTATTTAGTGACATATAATAAATCTTTCTAGTGAAACATTTTGTATATCAGTTTTGCCCTCTTCTCTCCTATCCCTTTGACATTTGTTAAATTCTTCTTCGATGCATTGGCGACAGAAGCTATAGATCCAAAGTAATCGAATAGATTTTTAGCCAGAACATTCCCTATATAAGGCAAAGAAGCCAGGATGTATATTTTTTTGTCCTTTTCAGGAAGTTCTTCTCTGAATCTTTTCCTGTACCATCTTTCCTGCGGAATTTTATCATTCAATCCTTTATCCTCTCTCTGTACAAGGATCCTGAAGAACTCTTTGAACTCAAGATCATCATTTACAAAAACGATTGGAATCTCATAGACAAATAAAATTTCAAGTAATGCACCAAATATCTGAGCATCTTCAATATCGAATTGACCGTGGATAATCAGGATTCTCCTTTTTATTTTATATAATCCTATTTTATCGTTTTTTATCATCTTTAAAAGCTGTTCCCATAGTCTGTTGCTTCTTAAAGAAGATATAAAATCTGAAGGCGTTTTCCTTTCAAGTAGCACTCCTTCATCCTCTTTTAAAATGAAAATATCTCCGATCGGGAGTCTGATTACCTT
>QMUN01000057.1 GCA_003660605.1 Thermococci archaeon | reverse complement strand
TAATCAAAAAAGAAAATCAAAGTGGACACGTAATGCCCAGTTTTTCTTGAATATCTTCAGCACATTTTAAAGCTTTCAGAAGTTCATTATTTGCGTAAATAGAGTTGCCAGTCGTATTCGCATTGTCTATGTGTTCCTGCATCTCATCTAACAATGCTTGCACATCTTCAGGAACATCTTCGGGTAACTTCTCTTCTATACATTCAAGACATGTGTTCACCTGTCTCAGATGATAATTCTTCACCGGTAAGAAGGCTGCTATTGGGTTTGCTCGTACAGGTGGGGTAGTAGGTGGGGTAGTAGGTGGGGTAGTAACCGGAGGGCTAATGTATAAAGCGTATATATCCTTATCTTTTCTCCAATCAATCCATGTGACTACATCATTACAGATATCGACTTCTGTACTTTTACTGATGCCCGTCCTTATTGGAAACTCTGTTGAAGTAGACAAATCATATCCATAGATGTCCCACATAGATCCACTCCTGTAATCCTGCCAGACGACAATATTGCCATCTATTGCGGGGGTTATCTGAGAAAGAGATGCAGTAACTATGGGGAACTCTGTCGAGGTGGATAAATTGTAGCCATAGATATCACCATTACCATTTCTGTAATCTGTCCATACAACATAATTTCCATAGATCGCCGCATCCTGTTGATTGCCAGAAGCATTTGATATTAAGAACTCAGTTGAGGTAGACAAATCATATCCATATAGGTCCCACGGTCCATTAGGATACGTACCTTTTTGATATACCACAATATTGCCATAAATTTCGGGATTGTAGTCATCGCTTAGCTGATTATTAGTTATACGAAACTCGCCCACATCATCAGCAGTACCTAATCGTTTATCTGGTCCCATATCATATCCGTATATCTCCCATCTTCCATGCCTACTGTCATTCCATACTATATATCTGTCCTGTACATCGGGAAACCATTGATCGGATGTATCGGTAGTTACTTGGACCTCATTATCGTCACCATTTCCAAATATTCCGTCTGGTCCAGCATCATAGCCATAGATGTCGTAGTTTCCATTTCTATGATCATACCACACAACAGTCTTTCCATTGATCCTTGGAGCCTGCTGATAACCTTCAGGATTAGTTGATATCACAAATGTATAATCATCTGCGTTTCCAAATATTCCATCTGGTCCAGCATTATAGCCATAAATATCTAACGAGCCATAGGGACCAAGAAGATACACTATTGTACTTCCGTCAATTGCAGGTTCCACTTCATCAGTTCCTGTATTTGCTATAGGAATCTCAGTTCCAGCATATATCACGACCAAAGATATAGAAAACAGCAAACTCAACATCATTAATACTCCTTTCTTCATGATATCACCTTTATTAATGACTCTATCCCACATTATCATGTGAGATATAAAAAATTTTCGGTTCTTGTTGCCATATCCCAAAACTTTATTAAGTTGAGAAATAACTTAAAACTATGAGAATAAAAGCCATATACAAAAATAATGTTTTAAAACCGTTGGAAAAGTTGGATTTAAAAGAGGGTGAATAGGTAGAGATAGAGATCACTAATTCAGTAAGAAAAACAAAGGGCATTATTAAAATACCTTATAAAATAGCTGAAGAAATAGCGGAAAGTGATGAATTATCTCCTTTGGGTGCATAAATGCTGAAAGATATTCCTATAAATAGCAGAATTTTCATAGATTCCAATATATTCATCTATCATTTTTTAAATGTCTCAGAATCTTGTACAAATTTCACTAAGAGAGATCGAGGCTTACACATCCAGATCGTTCTCGCAGAAACTTTACACAGACTGATGATCGCTGAACTCATTGAAAAATATGATATTAAACCGAATAAAGCTGTTCAATATCTTAAAGAGAAGCCAGAAGTTGTTCCTACGCTTGAAAAATGTGAAACTTGCTGTTAAAAAAATTCCGAGATTTAATGTTAAAATTCTGTCAGTCCCTATAGATGCCATATTTCAAAGTAAAGAGCTTAGAAAAAAATACTATCTATTAACAAATGACTCTTTGAACTTGCATGTTATGAAAAGTAACAAAATAAGTGATATAGCAACAAACGATAGAGATTTTGAAAGAGTAGATTTTATCAAAGTCTGGAGACCGTAACCTAAGCTTCTATCCATATCTCTACGTCTTCTGAGTCTATTTTCCATTTTTTATGGTATCCTTTTCCTTCTTTGGACTCTAAGACTTTTGATCTTGTTTCTATTTTGATGTAATCCTTGTCAATATCGAAACTGCATTTCAGAGATGTTTTTATGTAATCCTCTATATTGAGATCCATCTCCTTTCTCATCTGCTGTATTCTCCTCACCACTTCTCTTGTGTACGCCTCTTTTTTAAGTTCTTTATCTATCTTCTTGTTTACAAAAACATTTCCAATCTCAGAAGAAACGAAGTCGTAATTCTCAGGGGGAAGAAGCTCAAAATCAACGTCTTCTTTTGTTATGACAAAGTTATCTATCTTGAATTCTCCTTTTTCTAAGGCATCATGAAGTATCTTTCCATCGATCTTTTCAAGAAGCTTTATTACCTTTTCGGCATTCTGCTTGAACTTCGGACCTATGTTTTTATAATTCGGAACTAATTTGTATTTTAACTTCATTTTCTTCAATACTATTTTTTTGGAGTTTGTCTGTTCGAGTAAAATATTTTCAAATTTTTCTATCGCTTTTCTTATCTTTTTGTCTTCTGAATCTATAATTATCTCTGAAACTGGCCATCTCAACTTTAAACCTGCCTTCTGTCTTGCAAAAGCTACGTTCTCAACTATTTTTCTTGTTATATCCATCTGTTCATTGAGTCCCAAATCTATTAAACTCTCGTCATGCCCGGGATAATCTGCCAGGTGCACACTCTCCCCATTTTCTATATTTACGAAGATATGCTCAGAAATATAGGGTGTTATCGGCGCCATTAATCTTGACAGTTTCTTCAGTACGTAACACAAGACAAAGTATGCAGCTTTTTTATCGGGATCATCTTTTTCTATCCAAGTTCTGCTTCTCACGAGTTTTATATACCATCTTGAAAAATCGTCTACGATGAAATCGTATATAGGTCTCGTTACTTTATGGAAATAGAACATATCCCATACCTCTGATATGTCTTTTGTCAACGAATTTATTTTAGAGAGCATCCACTTATCTTCTATCCTGAGGTACTCCTCCACATCACTGTATCTTGTCTCTGGATCAAAATTATCGAGGGACATGTACGTTGTCGAGAATTTATAAATGTTCCACAGTATCTTGAGCATTCTGTCCACGCTCTGTATCTTTTCCCATGATACCCTTATATCTTCCCATGACGCAGCAGCCCACAGAAGATAAAATCTGAACGTATCTCTGCCATATTTTTTAATTATCTCTTCAGGAGGAATCGCATTTCCTTTGGTTTTGTGCATTGCTTCTCCTTTTTCATCCAAAGTAAAACCATGCATCTGTACCTTTTTATAAGGAACTGTATCAAATGTTATAACAGAAGCAGCCTGCTGGGAGTAAAACCATTTTGTTATCTGATCATGGCCTTCTACAACGAAATCTGCTGGAAAGAGCTTTTCAAATAACTCTTTTTTCATGGGGTATCCCAATGAAGCCCACGGTGCAGATCCAGAATCTAACCAGACATCAAGAACATCATCCACTCTTTTCATGATCCCTCCACATTCGCATCTCAATCTTATCGGATCGATACTTGGCCTGTGAAGATCGTTTATCTCTATTTTCTCCACGCTTTTTTCTTTAAGCTCTTTTATACTACCTATAACTGTCTTTTTTTCACATTTTTCGCAGACCCACACGGGAAGCGGCACTCCCCAGTACCTCTGTCTGGAAACGCACCAATCTCCAACATTCTCTACCCCGTTAACGTATCTTTTTGCAGCCCAATCAGGGATCCATTCAACTTTCTCATTTTCCCTTATAATCTCATCTTTTATCTTGGAAACTCTCAAAAACCACTGCTCCGTAGCCAGAAAGATCAGAGGAGATCCGCATCTCCAGCAAAAAGGATACTTGTGTTCTATCTCCACAAACTTTATAAGTAATCCTTTTTTCTTTAAATCTTCTATTATTAAAGGATCCGTATCTTTTACAAACATCCCCTTCCATTTTCCCTCTGTGAATCTCCCTTTTGAATCGAGAGGAGAGTAAGCAGGAAGATTGTAAAGTTTGCCGACCTCAAAATCCTCTTCTCCATGTCCTGGTGCTGTATGAACGCATCCAGTTCCCTCTTCCAGCGTCACATGATCACCAAGGATCACAGTATGTGCATTTTTAAACGTTTTTTGAGATGGCATTTCATCCAGAAAAGGATGTTCGTATTTAACTCCTTCAAGATCTTTTCCCGTAAACTCCTCAACTATCTTAAACTTGATATCAAAGGATGAGAGCACTATGTTTGCCATATTTTTAGCCATTATCCAGTACTCTTCCTTTCCTTTGAAATTCACCTTTAACTTTGCATACATAAAATCAGGATGCACACAAACAGCTATGTTTGCTGGAAGTGTCCACGGCGTGGTAGTCCAGATCAATATATACTCATTTTCCTTATTTTTTAATTTAAACTTGACAAACACAGAAGGATCCTTTACCATTCTATATTCTCCTCTTATCTCATGTTCTGCAAGAGCTGTCTCACATCTCGGACACCAGTGGATAACTCTCAGATCCTTTGCGAGAAGATCCTTCTCCCATGCTCTTTTAAATGACCACCACTCGGCCTCCATATAATCTTTATTGATCGTCATGTAAGGATTGTCCCAGTCCAGCCAGACTCCAAGATTTATAAACTGTTCCTGCATTCTCTGCATGTTTTTAATTGAAAATTCTTTGCATTTATCGATGAATATATCAACTCCAATTTTATTCTCAATATCTTTCTTATTTTTAATTTTAAGTTCACTCTCTACTCTTACTTCAATGGGCAGCCCGTGCATATCCCACCCTGGCTGTCTTCTTGGGGCGTAGCCTCTCATTGTCATGTATCTTAAAACAGTATCTTTGATAACTTTGTTCAATGCTGTTCCTATGTGCACCTCACCTGATGTGAAAGGCGGCCCATCTAACCAATACCATTTCTTTCCATCTTTCTTTAGATATTTCTCAAATATCTTGCTCTCTTTCCAATATTCATCTATTTTTTTCTCTAATTTTAAAGGCTCGTACTCTCCTTCTGCGGGCTTCATTATATCACCTATGTTATTCATGACATTTACCGTTTTATTTGGACACTTACTTTCGTGTTATAATAATACTCTCTTAAGTTTATTAACAACACATTAAATTTATTTCTGTAGAGTCTCAACTCAAAATTATCTTTAACTTTTGTACAGTGTTCCCTGGTTTCTCTCCGATCATTTATGCAATTCCCATGGACTCTCAACTCCTGAACATACTACACAATTACTCATAGTTTATATGTTTTTCGGTTTTGAGTGTGGAAATTCTTATAAATCTTTATATCCCTTTCCTCTCTTGAATACCTCTATTACCTTGACCGTTTTATGTTCCACTGCATAGATAATTCTATAATTCCCTACACGTAATCTGTATTTTGCAGGCTCTGTATGAGAGAACTTTTTTATATCCGCGCCAGAACGGGAATGAAAAGCATCCTCTTCTAGAGTTTTTAATGCAGACTTGATTCTCACCTGCACACTATTTTCTAGAGAATGAAATTGCTTCTGGAAGGTTCTCGAAACGAGTATCTTGTATTTCATAGCTCATCAAACGGTATGAACTCGTCTTTCTCGAGTATCCTGTTCCATCGCTCATCTAGTCTTTCCCAACCGATCTCTTCAATTAAGCTACGGATAATTGTGTCATAACTCTCTCCTTTTTCGCCGAGTTTACGAAGCATTTCTTTCGTCTCTTTTGAGACAGCTATAGTTGTAGTCATATATAACACCTATAACTAATATATATGCTATAAGGTTTATAAAGGTTGTGGAGGGGATGGGG
>QMUN01000056.1 GCA_003660605.1 Thermococci archaeon | reverse complement strand
TGGTGGCAGATAGAACATGGATTCGGCAGTGACTGGGACAGAATGGAGGTATATGTCTCTACAAATGGAGGAGCCTCATGGACAATGATATGGAGAAGAGACTCTGATGATCCGGATATGAACTGGCATGAGGAGAGTGTGGATCTTACTCCTTATACAGGAAACAATGTGATGATAAGGTTCAGTTTTGACACTGTAGATGGATTGTATAACAACTACGAAGGCTGGTATGTAGATGATGTTTATGTAGATGTATCCCAGTAACCTTTTAAAAGGATAAAACCGTATAGTAAAAAGGTGTTTATATGACAAGTGTGTATGATGTTCCAGCAGATAAGTTAATAGGAAAACTGAAAGGAGAATTAAAGGCAATGAAAGAGATAACTCCTCCGGAGTGGGCAAAGTTTGTAAAAACTTCGTCATCACGAGAGCGACTACCAGACCAGGAAGACTGGTGGTACATAAGGGCAGCTTCCATTCTCAGGAAAGTATACATAAATGGTCCCGTGGGCGTTTCAAGGCTCAGAACAGTCTATGGAAGCAAGAAAAACAGAGGATGCAAGCCAGAGAGATTTAGAAAGGCAGGCGGTGCGATAATCAGAAGAATACTTCAGCAGTTAGAAGAGGCGGAGCTTGTAAAAAATGAGACTGGGAGAGTTATAACGCCTAAGGGAAGGTCTTTACTGGATAAAATTTCAAGAGAGATTGAGGGATAATAGATGGAGGGAGAGATTGAAGAGATCAGAAGGAAAAAAATGGAAGAGTTAAAAAAGGCGCAAAACACGGAGATACAGAAACAGCTTGTATTGCGACAGATACTTACAAATGAGGCTAGAAATAGACTTGTGAGAATAAAGATGGCGAGACCTGAGTTTGCAGAGCAGATAGAGTTACAATTAATTCAGTTAGCACAATCAGGGAAGCTGGAGAAGAAGATTTCAGATGAGGATCTCAAGAATATTTTAAGGTCTTTGCAGCAGAAAAAACCGAAGTATAAAATCATGAGACGATAGAAATGGAAGCGAATCTGCTGTTCAGCGGCGGAAAGGATAGTTCTTTATCTGCCTTCATACTCAAAAAACTTGGCTATGAAGTGAAAACTATTACGATAACATTCGGGTACAGTGAAAACTGGAGACTGGCAAAAGAGACATCGGAAAATCTGGGATACGCACACAGAGTAATGAGGATGGATGAAAGGATACTAAAAGAGGGATCAAGGATAACATTAGAAGACGGATATCCTTCAAAAGGGATTAAATATATCCACAGAGAAGTGATAGAGGAGCTTGCAAAGGATTATAAAGTGATCTGTGATGGATCAAGGAGAGATGACAGAACACCAAAACTTGAGTTCAATGAGATCAGGAGTCTTGAGGATAGATATGGGGTGGAGTATATATCTCCACTGCAGGGTATTGGTTATAAAACGTTAAGGTATCTGGCGAATAAACTATTTATAATAGAAACGTATAACAGCAGTGAAAAAAAGACAGCCGATTACGAAACAGAGGCAAGAATTTTTTTAGGTGACAGAGCAGAGAATATATTCCCGGCACATGAACATACGAGAGTTCTTGGCTGGAGAGGTGATGCGGAATGGCAAGAAATAAGCCACTCGGTAAAAAACTGAGGTTAGGAAAGGCATTGAGACAGAATAGGAGAGTCCCTGTTTGGGTATGGGTCAAAACAAGATTACATGTTAGAACTCATCCAAAGAGAAGGAATTGGAGAAGAACTAGTTTAAAAAGGTGAGTTTATGAAATCTGGAGAAGAAAGAGTTTACAGTATTCCTTTGAGAAAAGCCAAAAGAACGCAGAGAAAAAAGAGGAGCCCGAGAGCTTTAAGAGAGTTAAAGGGATTCCTGAGAAGGCACACAAAGACTGAAAATATAAAGATAGACTCTAAATTGAATGAGAAAATCTGGGAAAGGGGCATAGAAAAACCGCCATCAAAATTGAGGGTCAGAGTTAAAAAAGAAGAAAAAGATGAAGAGGAAATAGCAACTGCCTATCTCGCTGAATGATATGATAAAGAAATTAGAAATTGAAAGAAATCCCTATATAGGAGCTTTTGGCATTACAAATGAAGAAATAACGCTTCTTTCTGTAGATTTTACAGAGGAAAAGAAAAAAATTGTAGAAGATACATTATCTACAGAAGTGTTTCTTACGACGATAGCAAGAACAAATTTAATTGGCATCCTCACCGCAGGGAACTCAAACGGAGTTGTGCTTCCATACAATGTAGAGGATTATGAGATCAGTAAGCTTAAAAAATTTGATATAAAGATAGGGATTCTATCCACAAAATTCACAGCTCTTGGAAATATGATACTTTGCAATGATAAAGGTGCCGTTATAAGCAGAAAATTAAAAAGGGAAGCCAAATTAATAGAGGATACACTGGATGTTGAAACTTTTGTATTTGATTCTAATAATTTTGGAAGTATGGGGTTATGTACAAATAATGGATCTCTTGTACATCCTTCTCTTTCAGAGATGGTAGCCGAATTGGAAAAAGCTTTAAAAGTGGAGGTAGATATAGGAAGTGCAAACAGAGGAGTTTACTATCTTGGCATATGCGCATTAGCCAATACAAAAGGGGCATTAGTCGGTAATTTAAGTACAGGACCGGAGATAAATAAGATTGAAGATATACTGTTTTAAGAGGGATAATATGAAAAGCTTTGAAATACATGGGAAATTCAAGATGGGAGATAAGATGCAGAAGTTCACAAAGATATTTAATGGAATGAATGAAAAGAGTGTTATAGAAAAAGTGTACTGCGACATAGGAAGCAGGCACAGGGTCAAGAGATGCAATATAGAGATAATTAAAATAGAGGAGAGGAAAGAATGAATAAAAACGATCTGCTCGTAAAGTTTGCATATCTGAAGGAACAGGGTGAGATCATTGTAAAAAACATAGCAATCTTGGAAGAAAGACTGACAGAAACTTTGATAGCGAAAAATACCTTAGAAGAATTAAAAAAGGTGGGGAAAGGAGAGTTATTGGTACCTATAGGGGGAGGGTGCTTCATAGAAACCGAACTTAAAAATTTGGATAGCGTTACAATCAATATAGGGGGAGGAGTTTCAAAGGAAGCCTCTGTAGAAGAATCGCTGTCCAAATTGGATGAAAATGCTGAAAATATAAGAAAAATGCTCATGCATACAAGGGAAAATCTCTCAAAAATTGAAAATGATCTTGCAGCTGTGGATAAAGAGCTCAGAAAGCAGAAGTGAGAGGATGTTCAATTCTCTAAAAAGTAGATTGGATACATTTCTTCAGAGTGTAAATCAAAAAGCTATCTCCGATAAGGATATAGACTCGATCGTTTTCGAACTGGAACTAATTTTGCTTCAAAATGATGTCTCAATTAAAGTCACTGAAGAGATAAAAGAAATTCTCAAAAAAGATCTCTCTGGAAAAAAAATAGGCTTACTGGATAATAAAAAAGCTTTTATAGAGGGTTCCTTAAAAGAAGCTGTAAAAGAGATACTCAGTTCAGAGAAGATTGATTTAATTGAAAAGATAAAAACAAAAAAACCATTTGTAATAATGTTTGTAGGTTTTAACGGCACTGGAAAAACTACCACTATCGCAAAACTTGGGAATATATTAAAAAAGAAAGGATTTTCTGTTGTTTTCTCAGCGTCGGATACGTTCAGAGCAGGGTCTATAGAGCAATTAGAGAAACATGCTGAAAATATTGGAATAAAAACTATCAAACATAGATACGGTGGAGACCCAGCAGCTGTAGCATTTGACGCTATAAAACATGCGGAAGCAAGAAATATCGATCTTGTGATGATAGATACAGCTGGAAGGTCTGAAACAAATAAAAATCTAATAGAAGAAGTTAAAAAAATAAAGAGGGTAGTAAAACCTGATCTAACAATATTTGTAGGAGATGCTCTTGCAGGGAACTCCCTCGTTGAACAGGCTGAAAAATTTAATGAAATCGGGATCGATTGTTCTATCCTGACAAAGATAGATGCAGACGCAAGAGGAGGAGGTGCTCTCTCGATCACATTCGCCACCAAGAAGCCCATTCTGTATATTGGAACTGGGCAGAGTTATGATGATCTGGAGCCATTCGATCCTGAATTGTTCATAAAAAATCTTTTTTAACTGGAAAGTTAATAATAACTTTATTTCTTTTCGTATGGATTAAAAAAGTTTAAATATACAGGCTGTTTTATATTTAGTATGTACATGCCAAAAGGCTGGATCAAGACAAGGTTCGAAGAAAAAAATTTCAATCTGAATATCAAAGATTTAAAAAATAAACACTTAGGTATTGACGGCAGTTTTTCCGGATATATCAGGATATTTGGTACAACTCCTCATGACACACATGACGATTACTATTTTCTTATAGAAAATGGGAGAATTATCGCGGCGGAAAAGGTAGAGATAGAAAGGAAGATAAGAACTATCAGAGATGATGTTTTTAACGAAATGGATAATTTATACAAAGAATGTGAAATAAGCGTGGTGAGACTTGATAAATCACAGCTGGATATATCGAAAGAGATAAATGAAGACTGTTTATTGGAAAATAGAGTAGTGTTTAAAAGCGAACTCAATAGAGAGGAGTTACTAAAAAAAATAAATGCGGATCATATAAATGTAGAAAGACTTCTTTATAAATTTGAGAATAAGAGAGTTTTTAAGTCCTGAACTTTGGAACTGCTTCTTTGAGAGGATCAAAACTTTCCCAGTTTTTTACAAGCTTGCAGATCATGGAAACTTTGGAGTGTAAAGAAGAGGGGAGTCTCAGTATTCTTTTGGTGTCTATTGTTACCTTTCCATCCGCCAATCCTGCATTTATCTCTGCCACATTTTTAAGGATCCTCCTTTTCGTACTTTCCCCAACACAGTCCAGGAAATCTATTCTTCTGTCAAGAAGTCTCTTTATTATCTCATCTCTGTTCTTCAAAATTTCTTTACTTCTTATGTCCTTTATCCTCGAAAATGTGAAGGCAAACATTCTCCTGAAAACTTCTGGATATCCATGTAACATGAATAGATCTTTGGGTACATGCGAAGCTGTCACATAATCAAAAATTTTGCTTCTATCTTCAATATAGAGTGCCTCTTCATCCAGAACTCTTATATGATACCCCCTTCCCGAATAGACCAAAAATATGTTTTTAAGATCAAAATTTGATCTTAATGAATCTATAATAGTTAAAGCCAACTCCTTTGCATCTCCCAGACATATCTCACATATATTTCCAGGAGTACAATCACATCTCCTCACCTTAAGATCTTTTGCATCTATATCGAAAACTATCTCAGCTTTCATCCAATTCTCTCTTTTTCCCGGCTTTTTATAATATGAAATAGAAGAGTAAGCTGCGTACGGCGCTTTTATTTTCATAAATCTCTCGAAATCCCTAACAGAGTTAAAGGTTTCATACCTGTCCTTTGGACCATTTCCGTCATGATCAAAACAGAACTCTCTGTATTTCAAAGAATCGATAAGAAAATCAGGAAGATCCTTTATCTTCCATTCTTTTTTATAGTACATGTGCCTTTCTTCCAATGTGGCTTCTTTGAATTCCATAATTATATTCTTTGAAAGAGGATAAAAAGGTTGTGAAAAGCAACCTCATCTCACTCAAACTTTATATTCTTTCCCTAATTTAGTGGCATGATATATAATCCAGTTCCTCCTCCTTTTCCCTTCAATGAGACCGCATTCCTTTAATACGGAAAGATGGTAGGAAAGTTTTGAATCAGGCATGTCGATAGCTTCTTTTATGAGGCAGACACAGAGAGGCTGGATTATTAGAAGGTTCAATATCTTCATTCTCAATGGGTCTGAAAGAGCATGATGGATTTTGCTCTTCTGTATTATCTTATCCTCCACTGCCAAGAGATTGATTATTCCTTCTAGCCCTCCTTTTTTTTCTACATCTTTTTTTATAATATCGGGAACTTCCATACGATCTACCTATTTCAATTTATTTTGAAACCACAAAGTTTATAAAGGTATGGCAT
>QMUN01000055.1 GCA_003660605.1 Thermococci archaeon | reverse complement strand
ACAATAGGGTGCCTTGCATTTGAAGCCCAGTGAAGCATCTCGTGCATTAGAGCTAATCCCTGAGAAGAAGTAGCAGTAGAAGCTCTTGCACCAGCAGCTGAAGCTCCGACACATGCAGCCATAGCTGAATGTTCGGACTCTACCTTAATAAACTTGGCTTTTAATTCTCCAGAAGCACAGAACTCACTCAAAAGCTCTACTATATGAGTCTGCGGTGTTATTGGATAGGCTGCAATAACTTCTGCTCTTGCATCTCTTATTCCATAAGAAACCGCATGATTACCTTCTATAACTTTTTTTACCATAATATCACCTTTCTCTCACCATCTCGATAGCATTAACTGGACATTCTTCAGCGCATATACCGCAGCCTTTGCAGTACTCGTAATCCCATTCAGGATACTCTCCATTTTTTATAGATCCATTGGGACAGAACTTCCAGCATGTCCCGCATTTTATACATTTTTCCTTGTGAAAAACAGGTTTCATGGATCTCCATGATCCCGTTTTGCTGACAAGTGTAGTTCCTAAAGACATTGCCATTGGAGGTATGTCTGAAGCATTTTTAAGAATTATTTCATCTTTCATCCAAACACCTTCGTATTTTTATATGCGTCTTCAGCAGCTTTGATATTTTCTTCTGATTTTGCCGGCGATTTATCTTTTATCGCATTCAGAACTGAATCTATTTTAATTGCATCCGTGGCTTTTGCAAAACTACCGAGTATAGCTGTATTGACAATAGGTGCGGCTTTGCTGCCGAGTCCATGAACTATAGCTATCTTTGTAGCATCTACCAAAGCTATCTTTTTAGCCTTTATCTTAAGCTCTTCTACGTTTCTGTCTGTGTTTATTATTACCATTCCATTTTCTTTCAGGCCCGAGGTGACATCTACAGCTTCCAATAGTGTGGTATCAAGAACTACAACTATATCTGGATTGTAAATCTGTGATTTTATCCTTATAGGTTTTTCATCAACTCTGAGAAATGCTGTTACTGGAGCCCCTCTTCTCTCCACTCCGAACATGGGAAATGCTTGAACATCTTTTCCTTCTCTGAAACAGGCTTCTGCTAAAATATTCGCAGCTGTCACTGCACCCTGACCGCCTCTTCCATGAAATCTTATTTCCAGCATCATTTTGCCTCCTAATATTTTTATATTTAATTTATTGCCATAGGCGATTATACATATTTTTCGATCTTTAAAACTCTTTCGTTATGAAACATTAAAAATATAAATGCAAGTTACGAGATAGGATAGATGAAAGAAGAAGCAATGAAAAAGATCGAGACAGAACTCGCTTCAATTAGAAACGTGTTTTTGGAGATAAGAAAGCTTAGTCTTCATCTCGATCCTAAAAATAGAAAAGAAGTATCAAAAATTGTGAATCTGCTGAATGACTTTAGTTTTGGGGTTGGAAAAATCTCAAGTCTTACATCCGTTATTTTTGGCAATAAAAATATAAAAGATTTTGGCGATTCAACAATTGAAAGCATATACAAGCTTAAACTTTCTATTGGGGATCGTTTAAATTTGAAAATTTTGAATGAATCAGAGTTCTATTTCGATCAAATGTGTAATGAGATAGAAAAAGAGATTTTAAAAATAGTTTTAGAACCCATAATTACAGAAAGCGATTCTAAATTCCTGAAAGAAAGAATAAGTATTATAGAATCTGAAATAGAAGCATTGAAAACGCAAGTCTCGTCATTAAAGAGCACAATTACAGATTTGATTTTAAAAGAGAAAGAAAAATTTTTGGACAATGACGAGCTTTCTATTCTGGAAGAAATTTTACTTCTTCATGAGCAGGGAATAGCCTGGATAGAACCGCGATTCTTAAGTAAAAACTCGGAAATTTTAGATAGGCTTTATAATTATGGGGTATTAAAAAGAAAAAAAAGAGGTGGAATTGATGTCTACTCCTACTGTAAGAATTAGGGGAATATATGCTACTGCTTTAACAAAGCTTTTGCTTGAAAAAAAATGGAAGATCGCACAGATGTCTGAGGTAATAGAGGAGAGGCTTGGGGTTAGCTCATCCAAAGACCCTGCAGATATAGATATTAGACAAAATAAAAATAATGGATTGATGGCAATCGGAGAGGAAAATGATCTTAAAAATCTAAAAGAAACCTTAGAGAAAGAATTTTTAGATATTTTCTTTAAAATGGAAAAGGTTCAGTTGTATGGGATATATAAAGGTAAGATATCTGAAAAAAAAGGCAGAAAGAGTATTATTGATATAAAGGATGGCACGGGATTGTGTTATGAATTCATAAAGGATGAATCCTTACTCCAGGTTTTTGATATAAATAAAAGACCAATTTTAAGATCTGAACTTACGTTTCCAGGAAAAAATGTAGTTTTACTTCCGAATAGAGCTGTAAAAATAAGTAGAAAAATAAAAGATCCTGAAGAAAGAGAGAGACTCTATGAACTTGGAAAGAAACAGCTTAAAAATCTTGGGATACTATTCAGGAGCAGTGCGATAGAGAAAGAAGAGGAACTAATAGAAGAAATAAAAGAACTTTATGATGAAGCTGAAAAGATTCTAAATAGTTCTGATCTGTTTTCTGCACCAAGCCTAATAAGAAAAGGAAAAAGAGTTTTAAAGATAGATTTTGGATGGTATTCTAAAAAAAAGTTAGATTCTTTAAGAAGTGAGATACTTCCTACAATGAAGAATCATCATCTATACAAAAACTCAATGAAACTTTCAGCAGCTATAAATCTAGGTGAGAAAATTATTAATGAAGGAATAGATAAAAATTTAGTTGAGAAAAACTTTCTGGATGTCTTTCAATCCTGCATGCAGGAATATATTGAGATAGAACATATAAAAGCGTATCCTATTATTCTTGGTGAGGCTGAAGTTTTGGAATTTAAATATCCCAAGTTAGTTCTAAGAAGAAATTTTCTTGGGAGAGGATACTATGATGGACTCAATATAAAAAAAGAGTTCAGAGATTATGCGATAACGGAGATAGAAGAAGAGAAATGGTATTTTACACATAAATACTACTCAAAAGACGACGAGTTAAAAGGTATTTATTATAATATCTGCACTCCTGTAGAAATATACCCTGATAAAATTAGATACTATGATTTGGAAATAGATGTAGTTGAGGATACAGAAGGCAACAGGAGAATAATAGATAAAGACAGACTTGAGAAAGCAATAGAAAGTGGACGTATAAATGAAAAGCTGGGGAAAAAAGCTATAGAGGTTGCAGAAAGTTTGGTGAGTTAATGGATAGATTTTTTAGAGCATTAATAAACAAAGATATTAAAAAAATGAAGGAAATATATGAAGAAATAAAAACGCAGTGTGAAAAAGGATATACAAAAGCTCTCAATGGATTTGTCTCTGTTTTAGAAAATAACGATTCTCGTGCTCTTTTATATCTTATTTTAAACAAGGAACTCAAAAAGAAGGAAGTAAAAGATTTATATATGAGAAGTAAGAGAATATATAATGATGAGTTCAGAAAAGATGAAGAAAGGTATTATGAAAAAGCATGGATGGAGTTCCTGAGGTATTATATGAGTAATGAGAAAGTAGAAGGAGGACTGGATAGATATATGGAGGAGGGATAAAATGAAAAAATTTTTAGCTGTTTTAATCTTGATTCTTGTACTGCCGTTAGCAAGTTCGGATTGGAAGTATCAGACAAAGGAAAAGGTGTACGATTTTAGAGTTCTGGATTATGATGGGGATGGCAAAGAAGATATAGCTGTAGGAAGCGAATTTTTTTATATAATAGATTTTGAGGGGAATCTCTTGAAAGAATTTAAATACAAGGGATACGCATTCGATTTTTCAAAAGTTTATCTTGTGAACTCTTTTGCCATTGGTGGAAAAGACAGAGGTTACCTTGTGGACTATCTTGGAAATCTAAAATTTGAGTACCCATTAGATGACGATGCTAAATTTGCTTTAATAAGAGATATAGACAGCGATTCAAGAAAAGAGGTGATCTTTGCAACTGAGAATAAAATTTATATTCTCTACAGAAATGGAAATTTAAAAGTTTCTAGGAGCATTCCGGAAATAAAAAAGTTAGAATGCAAAGATATAGATGGTGATGGGGATTTAGAGTTTATTGTAGCAGCTGATAAATTCTATCTGCTGGACAAGGATCTGAATACTATCTGGTACTGCTGTACAGAAGCAAATACTTTTTTGGTGAACGATTTTGACGGAGATGGCACCGATGAGATAGTAATTGCTGAAAAAGAACTTCTTTTCTACAATTATAACGGGCTTTTGTACTGGAGAGAAACATTGGACGAAGAAGCTACAGATGTCTTTTTGGGGGATTACGATTCTGATAAAAATAGAGAGATAATTGTTTTCGGCAAATCCAAGATTTTTGCTTATGATAAAGAAGGAACAAAGGAATGGGAGTTTGAGTATCCCACTTACAAAATTCTTAGTGCTGCATATATAGATGATCTGGATGGAGACGATATAAACGAGGTCATTCTCGGGATAGGAAATCATATTATAGTTTTAGAAAACGAAAAAAAAGTTGCAGATTACAGCACTACGTATTCCAGTGATGAGATATTTAAGATAAGAACTAGAGACACGGATAATGACGGGAAAAAAGAAATAATTGCTTCAAGCTGGAGATTTTTGAATGTTTTTATGTATACAAAACAGATTCCTGAGGAAAAAGAGGAAGAAGAAGAGAAAGAGGAAGAAATAGTAGATATAGAGGCAAAGAAGACAGAGGCAGATAATTTATATAAGGAGGGAGGAAGCCTCTTTAACGATAAAAATTACACAGAAGCAAAAGCAAAGTTTACTCAGGCAAAATCTATTTATGAGGAGATAGGAGATACAGAAAAAGTGAACGTATGTGACCAGTTCATCTCAAAAGCTTATAAGGGCATAAATGGAGACAAATATTTTTCACAGGCTCAAGAAAAGGAAAAAGAAGGAGATTTTGAAGGTGCGATAAAAGACTATGAAACTGCCAAGGGATTTTATTCAGAGATAAATCAGGAAAAAGTTGATCTCTGCATACAGAAAATTACAGAGCTGGAAGGGAAAAAGAAGTTTTCTGGAATCTTCGGATACATTCCAATGATTATCTTCATAGTAGCTATTGTTGCTGTCATAGGATACACAGTAAAGATAATGAAGAAGAAATAGAATTTTTTTATTTTTTTCTATCTCTTTATTATTTATGAGGCAAAAAATCTTATAATTTCCATACTTTCAGAAAATCAACTCTCTCGAAATCTTTATCGAATGTAGCTATATTTTCAATACTATAATCTTCAGCAAAAGAAGCTATATAAGCATCTCTTGCTAGAAGCGAATATCTTTTTGAGATTTCAATAGAATTCAGGAAAGTGTTAGGTTTTTCTTTTAAGATAATGAAGTCCATATCTAAGATTTTGTTAATCTCACTCCAGCAAACTTCCAATCTAGGAATGGTTTCTCTATCATTTTTTAATATAAATAACGCATCTCTTACATTTTTAGCCTTTCTTTCTTTAATGGTCTCAGCTATCATCAATCTGTGCAGTGTTTCATTTAAAACAATAGTAGGAATATATCCTTCGATCTCTCTTGACTCCACTTTTGATATTAATTTTGTTGATTTCTCTCCAAATTTGGGATGATCCAATGCAGAATAAATAAAGATATTGCTATCAAAAATCATTGATATTTTAGACAATCTCATCACTTTCTGCTATCTCTTCAATGATTTTTTCATTATCAAGTTTTAAAGCCCCCTGAAACTCTCTTGCCAATGTTTTCTCAGATGTTATCCTTATTCTCACTTTTTCTTTCTCTTTCAGATCTACCTTTTTCAATGGCCTGAAGACACCGTTTTCATAGATAACTTCTATTTCTTCCATATTTATTCCTTTTCACAGGAGAATAAAAAGGTTTTTATTTTCTTTATCTCTATATCTTTCATGAGAATCTGGGATCCTTTATATATATTATGCTACAGGATTTTTTTGGGATTATATAAATTTGGCAAAATTAATTGGTCCATTTGAAGAAGAATAAATT
>QMUN01000054.1 GCA_003660605.1 Thermococci archaeon | reverse complement strand
TTATCTCTGGTATTATCTTTGGGAATCCAAATTTACTTCTGATCGAGATAATATCCTGCAATATCTGATCTTTGCTGAACATTGTTGTTTATTCTCTGTATTATCTATAAAAAGTTTTGGTTGTGTATCTTCCGTTGCACAATTCCACTGAAGAGGAATGGAGAGATCACAATGAGTCAAAAGAGGAGATAAAACACAAAACAGAGTTTTGCTTTAGATATGAATGGAGATAAGGAAAACCTGCATCGATCTGTGGTACAATAACATAAGGACATTATTCCAAATTATCCCTTTTTTACTATTTTCACAAACTCTTCAAATATTTTAAGGAAGATAGGATATTTCTCGTACATCCATTCAGGATGAAACTGTACACCGTATATTGGCTTTGATTTATGTTGTATTCCTTCTATAACTCCATCCGACGCTTTGGCATTGATTTCGAATCCTTCAGCCAGGTCTTTTATGCACTGATGATGAAAACTGTTTACTCTTATTTTTGCTCCCAAAATATTCCCAATCCATTTCCCGCACTCTATCCAGTGAGTTGGCATATATACAGGCGGGGATTGCATGTGTTTTATATCTGTGGGAATGCTCTGGTATAAATTTCCAGAAAATGCGACATTTATTGCCTGTATCCCTCTACATATACCCAGAACTGGAATATCTCTTTTATACGCTTCCTTTATCATCTTTATTTCAAATAAGTCTCTTTCAGGACAGACCTTCACAAGTTTTTCTTTTATTTCTTCCTCATAACAGTTAGGGTTTATGTCTCCTCCTCCAGAAACTAGAAGACCATCAATATTATCTATCACAGTTTCATCTTCGGACGGCAAAATAAAAGAAACTGCATCTACTTTCTTTAATGCACGGACATAATACACAGGGAGATAGTAAAACTCTACCCCCTTTATAGGAAATACATCAAGGAAAGAATGACTGCATGTTATCCCTATTTTTGGTTTCATGATCTCTTTCCATGAAAAGCCTTATAAATTTTATCATAGAGTTCTTGTCAATGGAGAAAGATATAACAAAGCATAAACTTAAAAAAATAATAAATAAGCTCTCAAAATATAGAGGTAGAAATACGGAGCTTGTTTCACTCTATATCCCTTCGGGGTATCCTCTGCCAAAGGTTACTCAGCAGCTTAGAGATGAAGCGGGCACAGCTTCTAACATAAAATCAAAAACTACAAGAAAAAACGTTCTTTCTGCTCTTGAGAAGATAACACAGCACTTAAAATTGTATAAACAGACTCCAAAGAACGGATTGATAATCTTCTGTGGAAATATATCCTCACAGGAAGGAAACCCTGATTATAAACTTTTTTCATTGGAACCACCTGAGCCGATGTCTATAAGATTATACAGATGCGATCAGGAGTTTGTTTTAACCCCTCTCAAAGAGATGATAGAGGAGAAAGATGTCTATGGCTTGTTGATTTTAGAAAGAAACGAGGCTACCATAGGTTTGTTAAAAGGAAAAAGGATAGAGTTACTGGATCACATGACTTCAGGAGTTCCAGGAAAGGCCAGAGCAGGTGGGCAGTCCTCCGTACGATTTTCAAGGCTGAGGGATATAGCTGATCACGAGTTCAGAGTGAGGGTAGGACAGCACGTTAACAACTTTTTTCTCGATATGCTCCCTGTATTAAAGGGCATCATAGTTGGAGGTCCGGGACTTACAAAAAATAAGTTCGTTGAAGGAGATTATCTTGATTACAGACTCAAGGAAAAGATAGGAGATACATTTGACACTGTTTATACAGAAGAGTATGGATTGAGAGAATTAGTTGATAAAGCTTCAGATTCTCTTCAAGAGTTGGAGGTAATGAGAGAAAAGAGGATAATGGGGAAGTTTTTCCAGGAGCTGATAAAGGAAAAAGGACTGGTAGCTTACGGTGAAAAGGAGGTTAAAAACGCTTTGGAGATTGGAGCTGTAGAAGATCTTCTTATCTCAGAAGCGCTCGATCTATGGAGAGTCAGAATAGCATGTAACTGTGGATATGAAGAAATAATTACAAAGACTGGATCAGAGCTTGAAAAATTAGAAACAGAAATTCCTGAGAGGCAGTGCCCAAAGTGCGGAAATTTACATCTTGAGATAAAGGGGAAAATAGAGATGGTAGAGGAGCTTTCAGAGAAGGCAGAGAGTACAGGAGCAAAAGTGCATCTGATCTCGGTGGACACCGAAGAAGGAAACCAACTCTTTAAAGCGTTTGGAGGGATTGCAGCCATTCTTAGGTTCAGCATGAGGTGAGAAAATGTATAAAGAAGCTGAAGAAATTCTAAGGTCAATAGTCGGAGATATGGAGATAGTATTTTCAGATACGCCAGACTCAAACTTAGGCGATTTTTCGAGTACAGTAGCTTTTGTTATAGCAAAAAAAATGAAAAAAAACCCGAAAGAGGTAGCTGAGGATATAATATCCAGTTTAAAAACAAAGAAAATGAAATATATCAAAGAAATAAGGAATGTAGGTCCCTATATAAATTTTTTTATAGATTATGATATTTTTGGATATGATCTTTTAAAAAATATACTGAATGAGAAATGGGAAATAGAAGAAAAGAAAGAAAAAGTTATAGTAGAACATACATCCACAAACCCAAATAAACCTCTTCACATGGGGCATCTTAGAAACGCTATTCTGGGTGATACTCTGGCAAGGATCTTCAAATTCCTTAAATACAATACAGAGATTCAAAATTATATAGACGATCTTGGTATCCAAGTAGCAGAAACGCTGTGGGGTTACAAAAACTTAAGATTCGATGAGAGTAAGAAGTTCGATCATCTTCTTGGAGAGATATATGTCGAAGTAGAAAAAATTAAAGATTATAGAATAGAGAAGGAGATAAGAGCTTTAAATAAGGAAATGGAAGAATCTGGTATCTCGAGAGAGTTTGTGGAAAGATGTTTAAAGGCACAGCTAAAGACCCTCTCCGATCTGAATATAAATTATGATGTTCTTATCTTCGAAAGCGATCTCATAAGATCAAAGATTTTTGATGAAGCGTATGAAAAGATAAGAAAGAGTAAAGACATAGTTTTAGAAGAAGAAGGAGAAAACAAAGGTTGTCTTGTAATGAAGCTCGGAAATATATTTCCAGAGATGGAAAATCCTGACAAAATCCTGATAAGATCTGACGGTACTGCCACGTATACCGGCAAAGATGTAGCATATCATCTCTGGAAATTTGGACTGGTAGAGAAAAATATGAGATACTTAAAATGGAACTCCCTTTATAAGTCTTCTACCGAAGGAGAGGCTAAGAATTTCGGAAATGGAGATATAGTCATAAATGTTATAGGAGTTGAGCAGATTTATCCGCAGGAGGTAGTTAAACTTTCCTTGGAACTTTTAGGATACAAAGAGAAGGCTGAAAACTTTTATCATCTCGCATACGAACATGTTTCCTTACCCGAAGAGAAATTTTCTGGAAGAAAGGGAACATGGATCGGATATACAGGAGATGAACTTATAGAAGAGGCATTTTTAAAAGCAAAAGAGGAAGTAGAGTCAAGAAGATCCGATCTTCCAGAGAAAAAAAAGGTAGAGATAGCTAAAGCCGTTGCATCAGGTGCTATAAGGTACAATATAATCAAGTATGCACCCGAAAAAAAGATAACTTTCAGATGGAAAGACGCATTGAATCTTGAGGGTGATTCTTCACCATACATACAGTATGCACATGCAAGATGCTGCAGCATTCTAAAAAAAGCTGAGTTATCTGATTTTATACCCAATTTCTCGGATCCCGAAGAAAAAGATCTCATAAAAATTCTCTACAAATTTGTTATCGAAACAGAAAAAGCATGTAGCCTTAAAAGACCCCATATACTTACAAAATACCTAAACGATCTGGCTACAGTCTTTAATTCTTTCTATAACTCATTGAAGGTTTTGGGATCGGAAAAAGAAGCTCAGAGACTGACGTTAGTAAAAGCTACTCAGATTGTCTTGAAAGAGGGATTGTCCCTTCTGGGGATAGAGGCTCTGGAAGAGATGTGATCATACTTTATATTTTCCTCTCTCTTTTCCAGGAACGCAGTTTTTACATACCCCCATGCTTATTCTGTAGCATGATGGGCAGACTTTCCTTCCGCAGAGTATGCATGTATGTATTACGTCAGTGTATTTTCCACATAACTCGCATTTTATCACCAAGGCACCTCCTTGAGTTTTAGTTTGTATCCAATGTAATTCGTAGAAAAATGAAGAATTGGTGTTATAAGAATAATTATCAAAATTTTCTGAATATTAAGTTTTAAAATAGGTCTGGAAAGGATTAACGCGCCAAAAACGAAATCTAATTGATCGAGCAACGGCAATGGTGCTCCCTGTTTAAGTTTTATTCTCCTTTTAAAAAAACTCTCTACAAGATCTCCCAAAACTGCTCCAGATCCCAGTAAAAATCCCAGTTCCAGAGAAAATGGAACTGAATACGCATATAAAAATGATTTTAATATGTATGTAAGTGAACCAAAGAAAACTCCGGCAACTGTTCCTCTTATTGTGACACCGTCTCCGATCAGTCTTCTCCCATCTAGGAAATTTCTATTGAGATCTAAAGGTTTTCCACCTCCAAACATACATGCTGTCATATTTGCTATATATGCAGGAAGAATTACCCATATTGCGCTCACGATCTCGTTCATAGGTGTAAATAGAAACTGAGTTTTAAAAAGCTTACTTGCACAAAGATTTTAAACTCTTTCATTCCTTAGGTATTTATGAAACTTTTTGGCACTTCAGGGATCAGAGGGATAGTAAACAGAGAGATCACCCCTCATCTTGCTTTAAAGGTGGGAATGGCACTGGGAAGTTATGTTGATGGTAGTGTAGCTGTAGGTCATGACTCCAGGACATCTTCAATTATGTTGAAAAATGCTATTATTTCAGGATTGATCTCGTGCGGAAGAGATGTTTACGATATTGGTCTTGTACCTACTCCTACTACAGGTATCGCAATAAAAAATTTTGGATGCAAGGCAGGCGTTACAGTTACAGCATCCCATAATCCTCCGGAGTACAACGGTATAAAAATATGGAACAAGGAGGGCATAGCTTTTTCCAAGGAGGAAAAGATTATAGAGGAGTTAGTCTATAATAATAATTTTAAGTTACAAAAATGGGATAAACTTGGAAATATATTATATAGGCATGAAGAATCTTTGGAGATACATAAAAAAGAGATTATAAAAAATATTGAAAATAAAGAAAAATATAAAATTGTCATAGATTGCGGCAACGGAGCTGCTTCTTTATTTTCTCCTTATGTCTTTAAAGAACTTGGAAATGATGTTATATCAATAAATGCACATCCTACAGGATATTTTTCTCATGATTTAGAACCAAACAGGGAAAACCTCAAAAACTTAAGTGATACAGTTAAAGCAACTGATGCGGATCTTGGGATAGCTCATGACGGAGACGCAGATAGAGTTGGAATTATCGATGAAAATGGGGAATATGTTGACTATGATGTCATTTTAGCTCTGATAGCTTCTTACGTCTTAAAAGAGGGAGATATCTTCATAACTACTGTAGACGCGTCAATGAAAATAGATCGATACCTTGAAAAATATGGAATATCCGTAAAAAGGACAAAAGTAGGGGATGTAGCAGTAGCTAAGGAGATGAAAAATGTAAACTCTGATTTTGGAGGAGAACCTTCGGGAACGTGGATATTTGGTGAGTTCCAGATGACTCCGGATGGAATTTACTCAGGAGCAAAAGTTCTGGAGATGAAAGAAAAGATAGGAAATATCTGCACATTGAAGAAAGAAGTGCCACATTATGAGATAATCAGGGAGAAGATACCGTGCGAAAACAGTGAAAAAAATGAAAAAATGAAAAGCATAGCAGATAAAATAAGTGACTACAAAGATGTTATAGATATAGATGGATTAAGAGTAAATCTAAAAGATTCGTGGTTCCTCATAAGACCATCTGGGACAGAGCCTTACATAAGAATAACGTGCGAGGCAAAAACAAAAGAAAAAGCAGAAAAATTGATGGGAAAATGTAAAGGATTATTTTAACATTCATCCTTCAAT
>QMUN01000053.1 GCA_003660605.1 Thermococci archaeon | reverse complement strand
GAGTTATTCAACAGTATTGAATCAGACTTTAAAGGATATATAAGGATATTTGGGAAAAATGAGAGTGTAGAAGATGCATATTTTCTGATTAAGAATAAAAAGGTAATCGCTGCAGATATAACTAATCTGGGTACAAATCAAATTTTTAAAGGAGACGAAGCTATGGCTATGCTGGATGGCAAGAGATTTGGAACTGCTACTGTGGAGTTCATGAAGTTTGATGATTTTATGTTCGATGTTGCTTTGGAGGTGAATGAAGAGTGTATTTTAAAAGGAAAGAAAGTTTCTAAGGAAGAAATTGTCAAAAAAGAGGTAGTCCCGCCCAAGAAACTTGATAGAGAGGCTTTATTAAAAAAATACAGGATAAAGGTACCGACAGACGAAACGATAGTGAAACTCTTCGGAGAAAAAAATGAAAAAATTATTGCGCTGGAAGAAGAGTGCAAATCCGAGATTCTCGATATTATAAAGAGAGGTTTTTTCAAAGATTCAATGTTTGAGAGGATCAGTCTTGAAGGATTTGAGGCATTTTTAAGAGAAAGCAGCATTTTTTGTAATGTAAAAATTAACTATCAGTGTTTTGTTCTCGATTTGAAAGAGGGAATGGAAGAGACATTTCGTGACAAAATAGAAAAACTTTTAGGAGATACTATAAAAGAAAAAATGAGAAAATTGGGATTGAAATATAGGCTCTCTGTTAATCTGATACTGGATCTGAAATTGCATAAAACTTAGATCGCTTTTATGTCTGCCACTATGTGCCATACGCCGGGAGAAAATTTTTTTACCTTTCTCATAGAAATGATCTCATAGTTCTTATTTACCGTATTTATTTCCGAATATATAGCATCAGGATAAAGTTTTTCAACTACGGTCTGGTGATAATGTATTATCCCTCCCTTTTTAACAATTTCAAAAGCTTTTTCTAAAAATTCATTTGTCTTTTGTATATACCCCATTATCACCCTATCTCCCCTACCTGAAAATTCTCTGCAATCCATATTGATAACTTTTACTCGATTTTCGACTCTATTTAATTTTATATTATCCTTTAAATAATAAAAAGCCTGAGGATTCTTTTCTATTGCGGTAACGTAAGCATGAGAATGGTAAGCTATAGGGATAGAAAAATAACCTATTCCTGCAAACATGTCTATTACCTTTTCATCTTTTTTAGATATTCTGCTCATTCTCTGTCTCTCTTTTATATTTCCTGAAGAAAACATAACTTTGCTAAGATCAAGCTTAAATTTTATTTTATTTTCTATGTGCACGGTCTCTGTACCGTTTCCTGCCAGATACTCAAAATTTGGTTTTCTGTATTCTCCAGAAATATAGCCTTTCCTCAAAACTGTTTTTACTCTCTTAAAATTTTTGAGATATGCATTTCCTATCTCTTTTTTCCATCGAGATAATTCCTCAGGGATATATATGATCAAAATATCTCCAATTAACTCGTAAGTTTTTGGGAGTTTTTTTATGTTTTCTGTTTCTAAAATACCTTCCAGATCATTACATATACTCTCAAAAACAGTTTTTTTCATAAAAAATAAAAAAAGTTAGATTATATCAAGTTCCTTTCCACATTTCTCGTAGGCTCTTAGAATTACATCCAGATCCTCTCTACTCATTCCTGCATTCATCTGATTGCGTATTCTTGCCTTTCCTCTGCCGACCATTGGATATACTATCGCAAGACAGAATATTCCTTCATCATAGAGCCTTTTTGCAAGTTCCTGTGCTTTTTTACTGTCTCCCACCATGGAGGGTATAATTGGGGTCTGGCTGTTCCCTGTGTCGAAACCAAGACTCTCTATCTCCTTTTTGAAGTATTTTGTGTTATCCCAGAGCTTTTTGACCCTTTCAGGTTCCTTCTCCACGATGTCAAGTGCAGCTATGGACGCAGCAGCTACATGAGGCGGAAAAGCAGCACTCAAAAGCCATGTTCTCGATGTGTTATATGCATATTTTATGAGCATTTCACTTCCTGCAAGCATACCTCCAAAACTGCCAAAAGCTTTAGAGAATGTACCCACCTGGAAATCTATCTTTTTTTCCAGATTAAACTCTGTTGCTATCCCATGTCCTTCACCGAGGACTCCTTCCCCATGAGCATCATCCACATATGTCATTGCCCCGTACTCATCTGCCAGTTTTTGAATCTCGTCCATCTTTGCGATATCCCCATCCATCGAGAAAACACCATCTGTCAGGATAATAGTTCTTCTGTAATTCTTTTTCTCTGCATCTTTCAGAACTGTTTCCAGCTCGCCCATATCTGAGTGTGCGTATATCGCTCTATCAGCTTTTGTTAACCTAACACCATCTATGATACTTCCGTGATTGAGTTCGTCAGATATCAGTATATCTCCCCTTCCTGCTAGCTGGGGTATCAAACCCGAGTTTACAGCATATCCTGTTTGATACGTAACACCAGCTTCAGTTCTTTTGAACTCTGCTATTTTCTCATTAAGCTCCCGATGAATATCCATATTACCAGCTATTGACCAGTCGGATCCCGCACCAGCTCCATACTTATCTATAGCCTTTTTAGCTGCTTCTCTAAGCCTTGGGTCATTTGCCAAGTTTAAATAGTTATTCGAAGCAAGCATTATACATTTCTTGCCTTCCACGACTACATGGGGCTGCGAAGGTCCATTAAGATCTCTTATAGTCCATGTTTCCCCTCTTTCAAGCATATTTTTATACTCTCTTTCTAAAAACTCCGTTTTTTCTTTCATTCAATCACCATTATTTCTTCTTTGTTATATTAGGAATTTTTATATTTAAAGGTTGTTATATGGATTTTATTGCACAATATTATACTATACTCAAACCAGAGATAACTGACAATGCTCCTGCAATTATCACCACAATCAACACGATATTCTGGAACAGTTTTTCTTCAACTCTATGCACGAGTTTGATTCCTATTGCTACTCCAAAAATCATTGCAGGTAGAAATAAAATCGTGTATCTAATGACCTCTGTTGTTATGAGACCCCCAACTATGAAACTGGAGATGGCTACCAGGCTCATTGCCATAAAGTAAGCAACTAGATTTGCTCTGAAAACTTGCTTCTTCAGTCCCTGATTAGTAAAAAATATTATGACTGGTGGACCACTCATCGATGTACTGCCGCCCAACAAGCCGCCGACAAATCCTATTGGAGCAAAAGCTAATTTTTCGTTTTTAATTTTCTTTCTGAGACCTGTCAAAAGAGCTACAGCAAATAAAATGATAATGGTTCCAATAAATATTCTTAGTATATTATCATCCAAGACTATTAATAAATAAGTTCCAATTGGTACTCCAATTATACCAGCGATTATTAAGCTCCAGATCCTCTTTAGATCCACCCATTTTCTCGCTTCAAACAATATGGTCGCATTGATCAAAGCACTGTAAATCATAATCATGGGAACGACTGTTTTTGCTGGAAGAAAGAGTACTATTATCGGAGCAGAAAATAATATAACTCCAAAGCCTATTAAACCCTGGGTCATACTGCCTAAGAATATTACAAAGAATCCGATGATAGCTATAATTAAAGGATCTATCATAGCATCTTAAATTGAACAGAGTTTAAATATTTTTTCTGTAATCAAACAGGTACAGCTATCTTCCTTAAAGCTGTAATATGATATCCTATAAGTACAGTGAGATATTTTTTTTCTGCAAACTCTTTGTCCAAGGAAGGATCACCTGTGTCGACTCTCAGAAATGGTGTATTGTGGAGTTTAGAAGGCGTAGCAACTATGATGATATTCTCTATTCCTATCCTTTTTATAACATCTGAACTTAGTTGAAGATTTCCCCTTCCCAGTATAAATCCCTGAGCGCCTATGGGACTCAAAATTAACTTTGCTTTCCTGTATTTTGAGAGAAGAGATAATAACTCTTTCTCATTGACGTCTTTTGCAATAAGTTTTCCATTGAATACAGCATCTATACCTAAAAGCGTTTTGTCAATCTCAAGTTTTTCTCCGATAGTTTTAAGCGTTCCTCCAGAGCCTAAGATATAGAGAGTATCTTTTTCCATCTCTTCTTTTATATGATCAGCGATCTCATCTTTTATCTCTTCTTCTGATGGTCCACGGATTATCGCTTTGGCACTCTGTATATAATTACCTTCAGATAATGTCTTTGCAATACCATGGAGTTTAATCGACCATTCTCCTTTACGGTACTTTTCTTCGTCAAGATCCATTATCTCCGCTTCGCCGATACTCAGAGTTTTTTCGGTAAATGCAAAAATAACCTCAGAAGCTGCCTCAGGATTGACACAAAAGACACCCGAGTGCATTTTCACACCAGAAGGTACTCCAAGAATGGGCGTTTTGTCTCCTACGACATCGTAGATATCTCTGGCAGTTCCGTCTCCACCGCAGAAAACTATAAGGTCTACATTCCTTTTCAAAAATGCTTTGCATGCTCTTTTTGTATCGTCAGCAGTTGTTACTTTTTTGCAGTGATGTACTACCTCACAAGAAAACCCATATTTTTTTAAGCAATCCTCACCCATTTCCCCTGAACACGTTAGCCATTTAACAGGAAAATCACTATGGTATTTGTCTATCACTGTCTTTATTCTTTCTAATGTTTCTGAAGCTCTTAAATTTGCTAAAGGCAAAGCTCCTCTTTTAACGGCTTCGTCAAGAACATTATCCGTTCCTTTCAAGCCTACTTTACCACCCATTCCAGCTATTGGGTTTATAAGGAATCCCAAGGTGTACATTACATACCCTAAGAATTCTAATATTTAAACGTTCCTGCATAGCAACATTTATATTTTCATGCTGTATAGATTAATTATGCTCAAAAGAATAATCTGTTTGGTTTTAATAGTTCTGATCTTACCCCTGAGTAGTACCCAGTTGTCTCTTACACGAGATTTCTTTGTCAATCCAGAGAATGGCCAGCCTGAAATAAAGATAGTTTACGGCGCTTACGCTGCTGAAGAGGACTATGATAATGCTTTGAGGATAGCCCAAGCTGTAGCCAATTATCTGTGTTATGTAGTCTCAGATGAACCACAGTATCTCTGGCCGGCATGGAAAAAGGGGACTGCACCGAGCAATATAGAGGTAGTTCTTACCCCCGAGGAGTATGGATATCTGTGGTACAGGGGCAAACCTCGTCCATTTTATGCCACTGAAGGGTACGACGAAACTAAAACGCATGAGGAGATAAGGTTCAAAGCTGATCTATCTACAAAAACTATTCTTTATGTAAAATATATAGTTACAAATATAGAACCTAAAACTTATATCAAGTTTTTGGGGAAAACGTACTACGTGAACTCTATAGAAGAAGGTAGACTGAGTTGTGAAGGAATAGATTTTCTTTCATCTACAGAAACACCTTACTGGTACAATACATTGTGGTTCTTCAAAGTCTATTCAAACAGAATCGAACTTTATATGGAAGATATACCAATGAGGACCAGTACACCAATAAAAAGTCCTACGATCACTTTGGATAGCGGCAATAAGTGGCTGTTTAATACGGTAATAGAATGGAAAGATGAGACAGAGTTTGGGTATACCGTCCAGTGTGGAGAAGCTTATGAATTAGAGGAAACAGAAAGAACAAAGATACCCATAGGTGTGGACCCGTATTCAATGCTTATCAGAGATACGGAACTTACGAGAGAGATGAAACTGGAGTACAATTTAATTCTTGTTGGAGGTCCCGGGATGGTGCTTCAGTCTTCAGGGGAAAAGAAAACAGCAAATATTGTTACTGAAGAAGTTATTCTTAGTGGAGACTCAAGGGTAAACTGGTACGTTTCAATGGGAAAGTATGAGTATATAGAAAGAGCTTTTTCAGACAAGGATATAATAATAGTTGCAGGAAAAGATAGAGAATGCACTACCGCAGCTACAGAGTTGTTTATAGATAAGATAAAAGAGATCAACTAACCTTCCTAACCTCTGTCAACGTCCCCATGGGTATCTTCATGGCTGCCCGTCTGATAGCCTCTCTGGCTCTCAAAACGCCTTTTTCATGTACATACAGAGTCATGACCTTCTGTCCTTTTTTTACTCTTGCAGCTCTGCTGATAGGTTTTCCAAATGAAAGTCTC
>QMUN01000052.1 GCA_003660605.1 Thermococci archaeon | reverse complement strand
CATCCGTACAATTAAGATCATTAAAATGAACTGCCTCCTCAAATACAGCATTACTAAAATCTGCATCAATAAGAGTTATCCCACTAAAATCTATCTTTCCATAAAAAACAGCATTAGTAAAATTCACTTTCTTTTCAAATATCATATCCGGAAAACTTATATTCTCTGGGAATATAAAGCCTGAAAAGTTATAATCTTTATTTTCAATTTTTTCTTTGAGTTTTTGTTCAAGAAGCACTTTGTCTTTATTTGGATCGGGATCATGAAAAATGCAATATTCATCTGAACCTTCCCATATCGGTTCATTGCATCCTTTGTGAATACATATTTCATTCTCTTCCTCCCCCACAAACCCAGGAATATACACAATAGAAATTACCAGAAGAAATATCACAATGAGATATATCACCTTTCGCGAACCCATGCTCACTACTCTTTTCCAAGAATAAAAACATTTCTATGGGACGCCGTTTAAGTTAAAGAGTTCTTTAGGGTGAAAAGGAGGAGTTCTAATTTACTTTTTTTCTAAAAATTTCTCTATTTCTTTTATAAAATCATAGAAATCGCTAATACTTTCTGTTAATATTTTGAATGCAAGGGTATCGTCTATTTTTCCGTACCTATGTACAAGAATATTCCTGAATCCTTTCATTAATCGCAGCTTT
Source organism: Thermococci archaeon (assembly GCA_003660605.1). Lineage (GTDB taxonomy): Archaea > Methanobacteriota_B > Thermococci > Methanofastidiosales > B48-G16 > B48-G16. The sequence continues at coordinate 5,465 of QMUN01000052.1, read as the reverse complement.
TTCCCCATTTCTTTGGTGAGAACGCCATTTTTTATGAGGTTTTCTACGATGTTCTCATCGTCGCGGGGAATGCCAAGTTCAAGATCCGTATTGATAATAGCACAGATATCGAAAATATTTTCGATAGAAAACTCTATTTTTTTATAAATTCCGTCTTTGACCAATCCTAAGTTGAGAAACTCCTCAAATCCGCTAGGAAGATGCTTCTTTACCAGATCGAGACTCTCTTCTATCTCTTTTCTCATGAAATCGCTTTCTCCCCAATGTAATCATAAAATCTATCCTTAAATTCCTCAAAATCGCGTATCGTATCAGTGGGCATCCGCACGTCGTGCATCTTGAGTGGATAATGTTCTTTTCTCGTATCCACGTCCCGCAGGGAATATGTTCGTTTATCAATTTGAGAAGTTCCTTTTCATCTTTCGCTTTACTTTTCAGAGAGCGTACTTTCTGGAGGTCGTAGTGAGCACAGCTGTACCCGCACATTTCCAATATTTTTGCCTGCTGGTCTTTATCTGTATGGGTTTTTATTCCCTGAACAACAGCCACTACTCACATCTCATGAGATCTTGTATGGATTCTTTCATGCTCTTTTATTATCTTTTTATGAATCAAAATGATTCTCCCAATGAAACCTTTTTAAATTAAGATATACAATAAAACGTGGTAAGCATGAAAGTAAAAGTTGCAATAATTGGAGCGGGACCTTCTGGTTTGTTTGCGGCAAAGGAGTTGATAAATAAAGGAGTAGAATGTTTAATAATAGACTCCGGAAAAGAAGCATTAAAAAGAGAGTGTCCTGTCTCTGATAGAAATTTATGTTTGAAATGTGACCCGTGCCAGATCACATCTGGAGTAGGGGGAGCGGGAACATTATCAGACGGTAAATTGAATCTTACTTATAAGATAGGAGGAGATCCTGCATCTTTAAAAAGGACTCCAGAGGAAATCCAGGAACTTATAGATTATGTGGATAAAATCTTTTTGGAATATGGGGTAGAAGATAAAACTTATGGAGTAGACGGAGAAGCATTAGAAGAATTGAAAAGAAAAGCAAGTAAGAATGGAATAGAGTTTATCTCTGGGAAACAGAGGCATATAGGAAGCGATAAAACAAAAGAGATTATAGATACTTTTTATAGAGATTTAAAGTCTAGAGGAGTAAAATTTTTGTTAAATACAAAGATCACAGATATTAAAAAAAGTAAAGACTCTTTTATTTTGAAGGCAAATAAAGAAGATATAGAAGCAGAGTATGTTGTTGCAGCGCCGGGAAGGGCTGGCGCATACTGGCTCAGATCGCAGGCTTACTCTCTCGGGATCGTTTCAATATACGGACCTATAGACGTCGGTGTCAGAGTCGAGTTTCCGGCCACGATCTACAAGCCCATCGGTAAAGTAATGTACGATGCAAAGTTCAGACTTTTCACAAGGACATATGACGATATGGTGAGAACTTTCTGTACAAATCCCCAGGGCTTTGTTACGGAAGAGATGTATGAAGGATTCGTACTCGTAAATGGGCATGCAAAGAAGGAAGAAAAATCAGGGAACACAAACCTTGCAGTTCTCTCCCGAGTGAATCTCACGGACCCCGTAGAGGATACAACAAAATACGGAAGATCAATCGCAAAACTCGCTACAACTATCGGCGGCGGCAAGCCCATACTCCAGAGATACAAAGATTTCATAAAGGGAAGAAGGTCCACGTGGAGCAGGATAGACAAGGGGCTCGTGAAACCAACGTTAAGAGACGTGACGCCTGGAGATATATCAATGGCGATGCCCCACAGGATAGTTCTCAACATAAAAGAGGCCATAGAAAGACTTAACTCTGTAATAGAGGGGATCGCTTCCGATTCTACGCTTTTGTACGCTCCGGAGATAAAGTTTTATGACACCAAATATCCTACATCAAACTTCATGGAGACAAATATGGAAAATATGTACATCTGCGGAGATGCATCTGGTCGTTCCAGAGGAATCATCTATGCCGCTGTTACAGGCGTTCTTGCAGCTAAGGGGATAATCCTGAAAGAGGGAAAGTAATGGATTTAAAAAAGATCCAGGAAAAAATAGACAGGTTCGATAAAGAAAGAGGATGGGAAAAGTTTCCGCCGTCTCTCGTACTTTCGCATCTCCTTGAAGAACTCGGAGAGATATCGAGATACATACAGTTTGAAGAAGGGTACAAGAAAGAGGGGATAGGTCACGAATATAATGTCAAGGATTTAAAAAGAGAGTTTGCACAGGTCTTCGCGTTGCTCACCCAGTTAGCTTTACATTATGAAATAGATTTAGAAGATGCTGTTCTCGAAGAATTAGAGATAATGGAAAAAAGATTTTCAAAGGAAGGATGGAGAAAACATATGGAGAAATATGAATCGCATTACAAAATCTCTGATGTCGTTACATCTTTTTTGAGTTTTGATAACAAGATTTTAATACTTAAAAGAAGTGAGAAAGTTTCTACGTACAAAGGAAAATGGGCGGGAATATCAGGGTATATAGAGGATGAAACTCCGCTCGAAGCAGCACAGAGAGAAATATTTGAAGAGCTCGGATTAAAAAAAGAAGATATTACACTATGTAGCAGAGGGAGCATTCTAAAAATAAAAGATGAAAACTTGAAAACTATTTTTTATGTTCATCCCTTTTTATTTGAGCTAAAGAGTAAAAAAGATTTAAAATTAAATTTTGAGCATACTCAGTATAGGTGGGTGGATAGGGAAGAATTAAAGAAAATAGAAACAGTTCCAGAACTTAAAGAAGCGTTAGAATCATGTATGAAGTAGAGTTTTTTAAGTTATTAAAAAATCCCGATTTCAAAGAGCTGCGAAAATTTCAAATAAGGATAGCAAAAAACGTAGATACAGGATATAATGAAATAGGAGAAATTTATGGAGCTGACGTCGCATATAAAGGAGATAAAGCTGTAGGAGCTATCGTTTCAAAAAATTACGAATCTTACGAGATTAAAGAAATAGAGTTTCCATACATACCGACGTATTTTGCATTCAGAGAATTACCGATTTTGTGGAATTTGATCAAAAAATGTGATGGCTGTATAATATTTGATGGAAATGGGCTACTCCATCCCTATAGGGCAGGGCTCGCGACAATGGCTGGTGTTATGCTGGAGAAACAGACGATAGGTGTTGCAAAATCTTTACTCTGCGGAGAAATAAAAGGAGAGTATGTATATCAGAATAAAGAGATTATAGGAAAAATCATAAAGAGCTCGAAAAATCCTATATACGTTTCCATAGGCAATAGAGTTACCCTAAAACAGGCTTCCGATATAGTTTTAAACAATTGTGTTCACAGAGTTCCTGAGGTTTTGAGGAAGGCGCATATATTAGCTAATCACATTGCAGAACGTATATAAATCTTGTCAAAGTTCTGTGCATTCTCAGTTTTTCCATATCCAGAACTTTAAATCCTATTTTTTCAAAATCATACTCTTTATTTATGACAATGCATGCTTTTTTTGAAGTTTCATAAATTTTTTCAAATGCTCTTTCATAAATATCCTTATTTAGTTTCGTGGATTTCCCGTAGGGAACATCCGTAGCAATGCTTTCAATATTCCCAAAATATGAATCCAAATTCTCTACACTCCCTTCTTTTATTGTGTAATCTTTAATTCCGTAAAAATCAAGATTTTTTTTGCATCCTTCCACCATCTTTTTCTCTATATCCAGCCCGAAAACTTTTAATCCTATCAGCCCTGCTTCTATAAGAATCCCTCCGGTACCGCAAAAAGGATCGAGAACTTCTTTTTTAGCCCGAGAGAGATTTATCAATGCCCTGGCATACTTAGGATGTAAAGAGGAAGGATGAAAATAGGGTCTGAACTGTGGTTTTCTCTTTTCAAAATCTTTTCTGTCTATACTTACCAGCGTTTTTCCGATGTAAAGCTTTTCAGAGTTTAAACAGTATATCTCATTTTGAGGTTTTTCGAGATTAACTCTCAGTTTAAAATCGTTCTGTTTTTGAATCTCATCCGCTATCTTTTTTTCAAGTTCTTTGTTTCCTTTTTTTTCTCCAAGATTTTGTACCCTCACCGCAAATGTCCCATCAAGAATAATCTCTTTATCCATATACTCCAGAACTTTATGACACAATCCGAGTCTTTTAAAAATCATGGGATCTATATCAGTTTCAATTACCAGTATCTGACCTTTAGATTCAATGACATTATATTTTTTATTAAAAGCTTTTAGAAGATAGATAACTTCTTTTCTTGATAATTCAACATTTTCTCCGGAAAGATAAAAGATTAGCTTCATTTTACTACCTTGGCCACGAACATTCCGTGAGTATCATGTATATGCGGTAAAAATCTCTTACACTTCTTTACTTCACTATCCAATCTTTTTCCAAACGGTTTTTGAAATCCGTCTACAAGCTTTTTTCCATTGATTTTTGTATTGATCTCTTCCAGAGATATATCAAAGTTTTTCAAAGCCCAGTCTATTACATACTCATTTTCTTCGGGTTCCAGGCTGCACGTACAGTATATTAATTCTCCATCTCTTTTTAATGATCTAATCCCAGCTTCAAGAAGTCTTTTTTGCAGATTCTGACAGAAATAAACATCTTTCATACTCCTTGAATGCTTTCTTGTAGGATCCTTTCTTATAATCCCGGAGCCTGTACATGGAGCGTCAAGAAGAATATTCTTTGCTTCAATATCCAGTTTAGTCGAATCTTTTTTGAATACTATGCAGTTTTCTACACCCAGTCTCTGTATATTGTTTTTTAAAGCTTCTATTCTATCAACATCAAAAGCAAGAACTACTCCTCTGTTCCCCATAAACTCTGATATCTGTGTTGTTTTTCCTCCTGGAGATGCACACATATCAATAACTAAATCTTCTTTGAAATCAAAAAGAGGAACAATATTCATTTCAGCCTCTCCCTGTATGTAAAAATATCCGAAAAGATGCTCAGGACATGAACTTATGGAGAAATCTGATTTCAATACTTTGAATCCGTACTCTATCTCCTCCAGTATTACTCTCCTATTTTCAAGTCTTTTTTTAAGTTCGTTTTTAGAAATTTTAAGCGTATTTACTCTAATACATATATTTTCTTTTTCATTTGCTTTTAAAAAAGAATTAAAATCCTTAAAAAGAAGTTTATATCTATCCAGAAACTCTTTTCTGTAATCATCTGTACATGCTTCCTCCATTATAGAACACCAATTTGTTTAGCTCTTCAGTCAGCTTCAGATCCAATTTTTTCTGGTTTTTTGAGACTTTTTGGAGAGGTTTATTGGAAATAGCTATAGGCCCCTGAAATATGTAATCTTCATCTATGTCAAAAAAAGATTTTGGAGAAATCTGAAGAACCTCTCTCATTGTAAAATAAGAAACTTTTCCCTCTATCCTCAATTCTTTTATTATCCTTCTCATCTGCTTTCTTGTGAGAGGCCTCCATCCAAAGTAAATATTATGATT
>QMUN01000051.1 GCA_003660605.1 Thermococci archaeon | reverse complement strand
TTTTATATCTAAATCTTTAATTTTTTTGATTTCTTTTCCTTTTAAATCTTTTTTCAATGATATTTTTCCGGCCAAAGGCGCAAAAATATCTCTACCATGAAAAGTTTTCGAAATATTTTTTTTCTCTATTTCTATAATTTTTAACGGTGTATGTCTTTCGCATACCAACGAAAAAAGACCGTTGTCAGGTCCGATAAGATAGTTTTTTTCTGTCTGGATCACAATATTTTTTCGGGATCCACCCACTCCAGGATCGACAACTCCGATGATAATGGAATCTGGAAAATAATCTATAATCTTATCTATCACAAACGCTCCGGAGATAGTATCGTGATTTCTTACTTTAATATCCAGTATTTTAGCCTCAGGATTTATCTTCCATATTACTCCTTTCATCTGCGCAAGATAAAATTCTTCGAAATCTGTCACCAAGATTATCATTTAATATAATCTGCACCAATTTATTAATTAGTTTTACGTGTACAACACAAAACATTTAAATACCATTTTTACTATCGACAATTAAATAAAAATTTTGAGTACATAGGAGGTACAAACGATGAAGAATGTGAAATGGATTGAGAAAGATCCCAAAAGAAAAGATGTATTCTGGCCTTCTGAGGAGATGAAAAAAATAGCGTGGGAGAGCGATCCTGGCATATACGAGAAATCTCTCAAGGATCCTGAAAAATTCTGGGCTGAGAGAGCAAAGGAAGGTCTCGATTGGTTTGAAGACAACTTCAAAAAAGTTTTTGAATGGAATCCTCCATACTACAAATGGTTCATAGGGGGAAAAATAAACGCGTCTTACAACTGTCTTGACAGGCATATCAAGACATGGAGAAAAAATAAAGCAGCATTGATCTGGGTGCCTGAGCTTCCCGAGGAGCATACAAGAGTATTTACGTATTACAATCTTTATAGAGAAGTAAACAAGTTTGCCAACGCATTGAAAAAGCTCGGTGTAAAAAAAGGAGACAGAGTTGGGATATATTTACCGATGATTCCTGAGGTCGTTATTGCAATGCTCGCATGTGCGAGAATTGGGGCGGTCCATAGTGTTGTCTTTTCAGCTTTCAGTTCAGATTCGTTGAAATCAAGACTTATAGATGCAGAAGCAAAGATATTAATTACAGCGGACGGCTACTATAGAAGAGGGAAACCACTGAACTTAAAGAAAAATGCAGACGTAGCTGTTGAGGGAACAAAAGTGGAGAAAATCATAGTGGTGAAGAGAATCGGTGAAGAGATAAATGTTGAGATGAATCAGGATAGAGACATATGGTGGGATGATGTCATTAAAGATGTGGATAATTACTGCGAACCTGAAATCATGGAGAGTGAGGATGTTCTATATACCTTATATACCTCCGGGACGACAGGTAAACCTAAAGGTATTGTTCACGAAACAGGAGGATATATGACCCAGGCATACTGGACTACAAAGTGGGATTTCGATCTCCACGATGAGGATATATTCTTCTGTACTGCAGACATAGGATGGGTAACAGGTCATACTTACAACTGCTACGGACCCTTTGCATTGGGATCAACTATACTTATTTACGAGGGGGCACCAGATTATCCCAATCCAGATAGATGGTGGGATATAATTGAAAAATATGGCGTGACAGTACTATACACAGCACCCACAGCAATAAGGATGTTTATCAAATCTGGAGATGAATGGGTGGAAAAGCACGATCTCTCTTCATTGAGACTTCTCGGAACAGTAGGTGAACCCATAGACAGGGACTCATGGTACTGGTATTTCAATAAAATAGGAGGAGGAAGATGCCCTATAATCGATACATGGTGGCAGACAGAGACAGGTGGAACATTAGTAAATTCGTTACCGGGAATAGGTCCATTTATCCCAGGAGTTGCTGGAAGAACATTGCCTGGAACAAGATTTGCGATATACGACGAGGAAGGTAAGGAGATTACAGATGAAAAATGTTCAGGGTACCTTGTACATTTAGCCCCTTTTGCTCCTGGAATGTTGAGAGGCATATGGAAGGATCCTGAAAAGTACAAAGAGACATACTGGTCAAAGTTTGGGAATAAAATATACTTTACAAACGATGGTTCAATGATATTTGATAGAGAACTGAACGTGATAAAAATTACGGGAAGGGTAGACGATGTCATGAAGGTGGCAGGACACAGACTCTCGACCACTGAAGTGGAGGGGGTACTGACAGAGCATGAAGCTGTTGCAGAATCAGCTGTGGTCGGTGCTCCACACAAAATCAAAGGAGAGGTTCCAATAGCTTTCGTGGTACTTAAAGGAGGGTACGAACCTTCGGAAGAACTAAAGAAAGAACTTATAGCATTGGTTAGAACAAAGATAGGACCGACAGCTAGACCTGAAAATATATTCTTTGGAGATCTCCCAAAAACAAGAAGTGGAAAGATAATGAGAAGAATTCTCAGGAGTCTTGTTCACGGACAGTCTGTGGGAGATACGACAACACTGCTCAATCCAGAAAGCGTTGCAAAACTTGAGAAACAGGTGAAGGGATAATAATCCCTTTCTATTTTTTTATTTCTGAAGAGTTATATCTATAAAATCTCTTTTTCTTCAATGCCCCTTTATAATATCTCTGGGGGATTTAAATGCTTTCTCAGGAATAGTTTCAACTTCTTTCTCAAAAATGATTTTTTGTTTCACCACCGAAAATTTATAAGATTTATGACCTATATCATCTGCGTTTACCTCCACTGTATTGTTGTAATTGAATTTTACTGAACAATCGAATAAATACCTCAGTCTCTCTATTATATGACGAGTTTCATATGTTTCTGTTAAAGATAATGCGGTTTTTATATTCATTTTTGTAGTTTCTTTCAAATATTTTTCAAAAAATATAAAAAAATTGGTGGTGAAGGACAGATGTGTCATAGAATCAAAGATTATCAGGTCTATATACTTCAGTTTTAAACCTGCATGAAGGATTTCTAAAGGCAAAAAGAATAGATCTCCTCTTTCAGGAACTTCAATCAAGAATAGACTTGAATATTTGCTTATGTCCCTTTTAAGCAACATTCCTGTTTTTTTAATTTTATATACATTTTTAGAGATAAAAACGCATTTTTTACCGGCCCTTATAGAGTTCAGAACCAACTGATGGGCAAATATAGATTTTCCTACCATCTGCGGACCGAATATCAAGATACTTTGATTTGCAAGGATTTTATCAGTTATGTTCTCCTCTTGAAGTTCCATTTTTACTAATTTGCCTGTTTTAAACTCATCTACTATTTTATCAGCAGTTCTCTCTATGTCTATCTGTGAGAGCTTTAATCTTTTCATGAGCTCTTCTCTCTCTGGAGGCATGATAAAATTAGGTTTTCAAATTATTTAAAACTTTCTTTTGTGGAGTTTTTCAGATATTCCTAATGTGTCTAAGAATAATACCTTTTTAACGTTTTTTTAATCTCCCTGGAATCTACGAAATATTTTTCCATTTCACTTCTGAATTGTTTCGAATGATTGAAATGCCTCAGATGAAGGAGTTCGTGAAAAATAATGTAATCCGCAATGCGTTCGGGCAAGCAAATGAGTCTCCAGTTAAAGGAAATTTTCCCATCTTTTGTACAGTATCCCCATTTTTTCATATTTTTTGTTGAAATAGAGGAATAAGTTACATTCAACTCGTTTTTAAATTCTTCAACTCTCTCTTTAACATATTTCATTGTTTCCCTTTCCAAAAATTCCATCAATATTTCCTCCTTCTTTTTATCGGAATCTTCATACACAAAAGCTACCTTTTTATATAACCTTATTCTCTTTTCAGGATTTTTTACATAATAAGTTTTTATTTCAAATCGCTCTCCCCTGTATAGAACAGTATTTTTATCAAAGATTTTTATCTTTTGAGAGATCTCTCTAACTTTTTTCTCAAGCCATGGTCGCTTTTTTTCTAAAATTTTGTTAATATCTACATCTCTGTTTCTCGGAACAGTGACCTGTAAGGAAAAATCCGGTTTTAGTTTTAAGTAAACGTAACGAACATCCTTGCTTTTCACTTCAAAAGAGATTTTCTTTCCTTCTATTTCTATGTTTTTCATATCAATCAGATCTTCTTTATCTTTTCTTGCAGAGATCGTTCACGATTTATAAACGTTTTGTTTACGTATTGTGATCCCTTTATCTCTGTGAGTTTGTAACCAGTTTCATACGTTCCCATATCCACTTCGGGATGTCTACAAAATTCTCAAGATATTTTATAATGGCCGAATCGTTTGTAGCTGTCAGCATCTGAAGCTTTTTTAATGTATAATCTACATTTTTTACAGCTTTAGCATCTCCTCTCAGATTGTATTTTTCAAGATTCTCTCTTATGAGGGAGCAAAGCTCTCCACTTTTGCTTATCTGAACATCAAAAAAGAATAAAGCTTCTTTAGGAGGATATTTTCTAAACAACAAAAATATTTTCTCGAGAGCTTCGTTACTTCTCTCAGTGAACTTATATTTTTTGAATATTCCTCTCGTGTCCCTTATTACGCCATCAAAACAGAGAAAAGCTTTATTTTCAAGTACAGACTCCGTGGTAATAAGAACATTGTAACCATCTACAGCCAAAGATTTATTTTTTATATCCTTTATCTCGCATTTTTTTCTTTTTACACTCTCTATTTCTCTTTCTGAGAAAACGATCCTCATAAGTTTATATCTATCTTTCTTCTTTAGTCTATAGTGATCACTGACAAACTTTACAGCAATATCTTTTTTGTATCCTCTGTTTAAGAGGAAGTATAGATCTTTCAATGCTTTCATAAAAAGGAGGATATCAAAAATCCGAGAACACCGAAGGAAGCGAAGGGCATTGCTGGTATACCCTCTTTTTCATAGAATCTTGTAGCCAGCAGAAGTCCAAATAATGAGAAAAAGGATGTTATAAGATAAGGCATAAATCCATAGTTGTAGTAAACGGAGATTATCAATAGATTTGGAAAAATAATATCTGCTGCTCCCAGGATTATAGTCTCATCTCCTATTTTTCCCCTGAAAACCTGGCTTCCTCCCTTTTCTACCACATCATCAGCCAGAGTAATCATATGCCCTGTCTTTCTAACAGAGACAAGGTCATAAAACGAGAGTAAAATCATTAGAATAGCTATAATGAGAGGTTTTAAAGACGTCCCTAAGAAAGAAACAACACCAACAGATAGTATTATAGTGCAGTAATTCAGGACATACCATCTTCTGAGTTTGAACCTTATAAATACAACGGCGAATGAAAAAGCTATAGAGAGATACATTCCTATAAAAAATGTGAAAACATAATAGTTCATAAGAAACAATCCGAAATAATCCACAAAATAATACAAAAATTTGCTGAGGTTGAGTTTTATCAGTGCGAGAACAAAGGCAGATGCAATTAATATGACAAAAAATAAATAAAAAGACGTGGATGGATTTGATCCTCCTTCTATAATAACTATTTCCCTTTTAAAGAATTTTTGTGTTACAAGGAGGCCAAAAAATTGTACAATTAGAAAATTAAATAGAATGAAAGCCTTATCTTTCATTCCTGCACCTTTACATCGAGGTCTTTTTCCAAAATTTCTATTATATCTTCTTCTGATTTTAAGATTTCTTTCTGAAGCAGATCATTTTTCGTTTCAAGATTTTTGATTTTCTCTTCACTTTTTATAATTTCGGATTGCAGATTGTCTATCTTTCTTTTTATTATTCCCTCCTTATTTTCTTCTCTGCTTGTTATTACGAAAGAATCTACCTTTTCCTTATACGCCATATACTCCTTTTTTTTATCTTCTAGATTTCCATCCAAGACATACTCTATCAATCTGAGTATTTTCTCTCTTTTGCGCGGATTTTTTTCTATTTTTTCGATATTAGGGATGGATTCCCGAAAAACATTTAGATCAGAGTCGTTTAAGAAAGTTTTTACAGGGAATTCTATATACTCCTGAATCTGTTTTTTTAGTTTTTTGTCTGTAACGATCTTTTCCAGTTTTCTCATTTCTCTTTTCAGTGGTGCAATTGTACTGTAAATTTCATTTTCTATCTTTTTAAACTGTTTTTTCAGTTCTTTATACTCTTCCATCTTTTCTTTTTCGCCTTTTGCCATATCTTTAACCTTCGAAAGTTCTTTTTTCTT
>QMUN01000050.1 GCA_003660605.1 Thermococci archaeon | reverse complement strand
CTGTGAAGAAAGGAATACTGGCAATGTTTTTCATTCTTGTGGTATGCTCCATACTCCTTGTTTTGTTCAGAACAGAGATAATGAAGATCTTTATAAATAATTCAGATGTTGTCAATGAAGGTGCAAATCTTATCAAATGTGTGATGATTGGAGTTCCCTTCTTTGGAATATTCAGTGGGATAGTTGCGTCATTTCAGGGATCAGGACATAATGTTCCTACAATGATACTGGATATTTCAAGGCTGTGGGCATTAAGGATACCACTTGCTTATTTCCTCGGTCTGTACCTCGGTATGAACTCCACAGGTGTGTGGATAGGAATGGCTTTGAGCAACATAGTTGGTACTGCGATCGCATTAATCTTTTTCGAAACAGGGATCTGGAAGAAAAAGGTGATAGATTAGCTATCTCAAAACTTTGAATTTATTCGGAGTCGGCTCGTACAGGTCACCTTTCTGTTTGAACTCTTCAATAGCTCTTCTAACAAAGTTTTTATCCATTCCTTCTCTCTCTGCTTCCTGTATTATATCTTCAAGAGAGATGCCATCTCCTTTATCCAATTCAGATATGATATCCATCAAATGTATCAGTCTATCTCTCTGGGATTTGGGCTTACCAGTCATTATAACGTCTATATCTAATTTTCCTGTCTCAGGGTCGATACCTACTTTGAATAACGTGTTTTTAAATAGTTTTATTACAGCTTCAGCGTCTTCAGCCTCCACTTTATCTGAAAGTCTCATCTTTGCTCTTGCCTCACCCAATCTTATTAACGCCTCTAACTGTCTTGCAGTAATTGGTACAGGGGCATCCCTATCCTGGGCTATTTTTCTTAATTGGACATAAAAATTATGCATTTTTCTTGACGCCTGTTTTGTCAAAACAGGAAATTTATTTATTTTTGCATAGAGTATATATTTTTCAAGAAGTTCCAGATCTATAGGAGGTGTTATCACTTCTCCAGCGTTTCTGTGTACGTCTAAAATATGTTTCGCTGTTGCTTTATCTCTTTCTTCATCAGGTACATCTGTGATTATAAATACGAGATCGAATCTTGATATAAGGGTGGGAGGGAGATCTATCTGCTCAGCAAAGGACTTGAATCTGTCGAATCTTCCATACTTCGGATTTGATGCTGCGAGGATGGCTGATCTTGCATTTAAAGTTGCAACTATACCTGCTTTTGCGATACTTATCGTCTGCTGCTCCATGGCCTCATGTATAGACGATCTGTCATCCTTACTCATCTTATCTATCTCATCTATGCATGCTATTCCCCCATCAGCAATTACAAGGGCCCCAGCTTCCAGTGCCCATCCTCCCGTAGTCTCGTCGTGAACGACAGCCGCAGTAAGTCCAGCTGCGCTTGTTCCCTTTCCGCTCGTGTATAATCCTCTCGGTGCTATCCTCGATGCATACTGAAGAAGCTGCGATTTGGCAACACCTGGATCACCGACCAAGAGTATGTTTGGGTCACCTCTCAGCCTTGTCCCATCTGGAAGTTCTTTTAGAACACCAGAAAATAACTGCATCGCTATTGCTTCTTTTATATCTGGGTAGCCATATACAGAGGGAGCGATACAACTCGCTATTTTCTCGATTATAAAGGGGTCCTGAGCGAGTTTTTTTATCTTTTCCTCTTCCTCTTTTGCGATCTTGATCTCTTCCACATCCTGATCCTCTATCCTTATGGAGTTTACATCTATATACTTACGAAAAGTTGTTTTTTTGCCTTTGAACGTACTTTCCTGAACTGTTTTCAAGATTCCTGTAACAGTAACCCTGTCTCCTGCTTTGGCAAGCTCTACGAGGTCATCGCGAATTATGAGATTAATCCTCCTCGGCATTCTTCCGCCTCTTAGTTTCTCAGGTCTTTCCTGGATCTTTAAGACCTGCCAGTCCCTGAACTTGGACTGATCCTCGAGAAGTTTAAAAGGTCCGTTTCTCCCGCAAGCAGGATTTTCACAGATACCGGGTTTCTTAAAAAACTCCTCTATCTGTTCCACTATCTGTATATGTCCGCATCTCTGGCACTGAAATACTGCTTCCACGATCTCTGGCTTTACCTCAGAACTTCTTCCAACGATACCCATTACCTGGATGAATTTATTCACATGGATAGATCTCAGATCCCTGATCTCGATCTCCTCTGATTTTGCATTGTAAAATCTTACAAAAACATCTTCTCCAAGAAGTATACTTTTTAAGGCGTCTTCTGCAATGGGGATCACGTCTACCGGTCTCTCCACGATAGCTTCGTACAACTCTGGATCATAATCAAGAATATCGTCACAATCTATATCAAGAGATTTTTTTTCAGTTGTTTTCATCTCATCTATATATGTCTTATATTTCGGATTACTCACATCAGGATATGCCAGAAAAAAATCCCTGAATCTGTTTAAGATATCTTCATACTCTATCTCCATCAAACATCCCTTCTACATCTGCAAACCAGTTTTTTATATCCTCTCTTATCCTGTTATATAAAATTCTTTCTCTATGAGGAATCTTTATCTCTGCGTTCTGTATGGCAAGCTGCGTCAATTTTCTTACCCTGAGATCAATAAGTTCTTTCAATGATATGACAAGTTTCTTTCTATGCTTCGGATCCGTCTTTTTAAGCGATATCTCAGCGAGTTCATAAAAATCTTCGTCCAAAGAACTCAATTTTCTATCCTTTTTTTCTTCCAGTATTATTCTCTGATAATACTTGTTATCGTATATTTTTATTTTTACAATCCCCTCCTCTTCAAGAAACAGAGCCAGCCACTCTGGCATATCTATATTTTTCTCCGATTTTATTGTGTAAACATCTTTTCCTGTCTCTATAGTTATGTCCTTGATCCCTGTAACTTCCATAAGATTATTAACCTTCCCTCTCTAATATAGTTTATGGTTTTCATCTGTCCAAAATGCAATAAAGAGTATGATTATATAACTATCTGTAAGTGTGGATCTCCTCTTGTAGTTAAAGAGGATATAACAAAAGTAAGTTTCAGAGGAGAAGGTGTATGGAGATATGAGGATCTTTTACCCGTGAAGAAAAAAATAAGTTTAAACGAGGGAGATACGCCGATAATTCATTTCAATGACTTAGATCTTTATATAAAAGATGAAACTAGAAATCCAACGGGTAGTTTCAGGGACAGAGCTGCAACGCTCATTCTTTCACACTGCGACAGAAAAAGATTAGCCTGCGGTTCCAACGGAAACTTGGGTGCATCTATTGCAGCATATTCTGCGTTTGCAGGCAAAGAAAGCTATCTCTTTGTGCCCAAATATGTAGAAAGGGGAAAGTTACTTCAGATGATGATGTACAACGCCAGGATCATAAGAGTTGGAGAAACTGTCGATGATCTTCTAGATCCTGTACAGGAATCTTGCAGATTAAATAACTTTTATGACGCATCCGAGTACAATCCTCTTTCACTCGAAGGACAAAAAACAATGGCATTTGAAATTTTTGAAAAGGGAGAGTTCGATAATATGATAATACCCGTTGGAAACGGGGGTACCATATTTTCAATTTATAGAGGTTTTTCTCAGCTTCTTAAGCTCGAATTTATAGATAAGATCCCGAGGCTTATAGGAGTTCAGTCTGAGAACTGTGCTCCCTTTACAGACAAAAACGCTGTAGCAAAGAAAACAGAGGCTCTTGCGATATATGTCAAAAAGCCTCTTTTCAGAGATCTGGCGATAGAGGCTGTTAAAAAATCTGAGGGAGTTTTCTTTAAAATCTCAGAAGAAGAGATCAGAGAAGCTCAAAAAATCATGGCAAAAAAGGGCATATTTTGTGAGTTAGCTTCTGCAACTACGATTGCAGCAGGATTGAAATACAAATTAAAAGGAAAAACTCTCTGCATTGTAACAGGAAGCGGATTAAAATCTTTCAATATCAAAAAAGATTATTTTGGAGTTACAAGTACAAAAATAGAGATTCTGAGGTTATTAAAAGAAAAGGAGAGTTATGGTTATGAAATATGGAAAAATCTCAATAAAAAAATGAAGATTCAGGCTGTTTACCAGCATTTAAACGGACTTCAAGAAAAGAACATGATAAGTTCCAAAAAGATAGGAAGAAAAATATATTATACAATTACAGACAAAGGAAAGAGGTTTCTGGAGGTATATAAGGAGATGATTTGAGTTTCGATTTCAAGAGTGAGTAAGGATTTGCCAGATTTCCCTCTGCTCTCGTTTCTCCGTTTTTTATTTCATTGTATAGATCGTTTTTATACAACGTATAACAGTTTCCTATCTCGTCAATAATATGTGCATCAGATCCTCCGGTAACAGCAATATTGAGTTCTTCAGCTACTTTTCTTGCTTTTCCGTTTGCGAGGTAATTCCTTCCGTTCATTATCTCTATGGCATCAAATTTCAGTTTTTTGACAAGATCGCCTATACCTTTTCTGAATATATCATAAGGATGAGCGGCAATAGCTAATCCCCCTTGTTGGTGTATCATTTCAATAGTTTCCTTAGCAGATATATTTTTTGGTATCTCCTCTTCAATAAAAATTCCTAAAATATGTCCTTCTCTTGAGGATATCTCAATCCCGGGTACGAGATCAAAATCTAACTTTTTTGCATAGTTTTTGGCTTTGAAAAAACCATTCATTGTATCATGATCTGTGATAGCTATAGAATCAAGACCTACTTTTATGGCCTGCTTTATTATGTCTTCGGGTGAGTTCACGCCGTCATTGAAGGAATAGAAGGAATGTATATGAAGATCACATTTCATAGGATTTCATCTTTGGATATGTTCAGAATTATCGTATCTCCTACAGTTTTTATATCTTCAGGTTTTATCTCAATCTTTTTTTTCATTAATCCTATACTTATCCCTATGGAGTTCACTACCCCGTCCATCAGATCGAAGTCTATATAACTCACTTTTCCCACTTCGTTGGCGTTAATATCAAAAACTTTCTTGCCTATAATATCGGAAGTTTTCATGATCAAAAATAGAAAGAGAGTTTAATAAATCTTTTCATAGTACCTTCTCAAGAACTACCCCGCGCTTAGCCCATTTTTCATATTTAAATCCTTTTTTAATGAGAATTGAGATTAAATTTTCATCTCTTGGGATAAATGCCCATATTTTCTTGTGATTGTTTTTAAATGCCAGATACTTTAATCCATCTATAATTTTTTCCCCTTCAAAATAGGTAATTTCAAAAAAATCTTCTCCCCAGTTTACTCTCTCAACTATAGCATATCCATCTTCTGAGATATACGCTTCTTTTATCAAATTTGGATTTATTTTATAAAATGTGAATGACTGCGGCAAAAGAAAGTTATTTTTTTTCAATATTTCAGATTTCTTCAATCTTTCCCATACGTTTCCTTTTTTTATTTCATAGTATTTTTCTTTACCAATATCAGAGTACATCATCGTATAGTATCCCTTTATTTTAAATCCCATTTTCCGGACATGATTAAAAGCTGCAGTATTATTTTCAGTTGTGAAAAGTCTTGCTTTCTTTGTTTTTGCCTCTCTCATACATCTTTCGGTGAGGATAGTAGCTATACCTTTTCTTCTATGATCTTTATCGACCCTCATCCCTCCGAGCCATGCTTCTCCATCCAATGAATATTTAAGCCTGTTCATACCGATTATCCTGTCTTCGACAGCAATGAAAACTCTGTCATTCTCAAGCCAGTGATCTATCACATTCAGAATATAATCTTCAGGATCATTCTTTCTCAAAAACTCTTTTATATCCGAAGAATCCTTCTTCGTGGCACGGATAATTTTCATGAATTGTATAAATTTATTAAAGTTAAAAATTTAACTTTTCGTTAAATGTCCATTTTATTTTCGTTGTTAGTCTATTTTCTTTAGTATTAATCTATTGCTCATCAATAATATATAATTTTTCTAATCACTATTACCGAAAACTTTTTATAGTTGCTCGCAGATATTGCTCAGCAATAATATAAAAAAAGAATGTTACTATAATGGTGAGTATACATGAAAAGAGTAAAATTGAAAATAGGAATGACGTTAGCGATATGCTTTGGGATGGTATTTTCGGGTGTGGCGTTTGGACAGGTAACGGCAGATCTTCCGGAGAAATATGCATTAGTAATAGGAATATCGGATTACCAACTCATAGGCGATCTTAAGT